>NZ_JBEZIR010000045.1:0-58740 GCF_040651175.1 Kitasatospora sp. NPDC048540 | reverse complement strand
GTCGACCAGGTGGATCTCGTCGGCGAGGTTGGTGATCACGGCGGAGGTGTGCGGCAGCCGGTCGAACCCCGCGGGGTCCGGGCACCGCCCGTCCGTCGTTCACCGCACCGGCGGCCGCCCGGCTCAGGCCCGGCCGGACCTCAGCTCGGGCAGCTCCAGCAGCTCGGTCTCGTCCTCCGGGGTCAGGTCGACCACCTCGGGGCGGCCGTGGTCCGGCTCGGCCTCCTCGGACCGCCGGGCCGGCTGCTCGGCCGGCTGCTCGCCCGCCAGGGCCGGCGGCACGGCGTACCGGGCGCTCGCGGCGAGCGCCTCGTCGCCGACCACGTCCGCCAGGTCGCCCACCGACGGCGCCGGGGCGGCGGCCCGGACCGCGGCCGCCCGGACCGCGCCCTGGCGGCCGAAGAAGCTGAAGCCGGAGCCCCGGCCGCCACCCGCCTGGCCGGGGCGCGGCCGCTGCCGCTCGGCGCCGCCCGGCGCCGCCGTGGCGGCGGGGGTGAGCCCCTGGCCCGCCGAGACGGCGCCGGGGGCCGCCAGCACCGGCCGCTCGGGTGCGGCGGCGACCGCCGGGCGCTCGGCGCGCTCACGGACCGGAGCCGCCGGTGCGGCCGGGGCCACCGCGCCCGCGGCGACCAGCTCCGGCAGGTAGGGGCGGGTCGCGAGCGCGGCCCGGCTCTCGTTCTCCCGGCGCGCCTCGGCCGCGCCGGCCTTGCGCTCCAGCTGCCGCAGCACGGCCGCGGCACGCACGTACGCGGCCGGGGTGACCGGGTGGGCGGGGCGGGAGGCGGCCAGCGCCCGCCGGGCGGCCTCCGCCTCCTTGAGCGCCTGCTCGGCGACGGCCACCGCGCGCTCGCGCAGCAGCCTGGCGATCTCGGTCTCGGCCTTCGCCAGCCGCGACTTCTCCGCCGTCAGCCGGCGCCCGAACCTGGTCGCCCGCTCCTCCGCCACCTCGGCCGCGTACTCGGCCTCGGCGAGCTGTTCCTCGTACCGCTCCTCGGCCCGCAGCCGCTGGACGATGGCGAGCTGGGCGGCGGCCCGGGCGGCCTTGTCGCGCTGGCGCAGGACCATGCCGAGGCCGATCGCGGCGAAGACCGCCGCGACACCGACCGACCGGGCCACGATCTGGTCCGGACTCGCCACCAGGGCGGCGAGCGCCGCGATGACGAGAACACCGGTGGCGGCCGGGGGCAGCGACCGGCCGAGGAACGAGGAATGACGGTGGCGTCCGCGAGACATGCCAAAGAAACTAGCGTGCGAATTGGGCCGCTGTCAGCCGCGCCACTCATTCAGCCCTTGACATTTCGGCGCCACTACTCCGCGCCCCGACGGGACTACGGTCGGCGACCGGCGCGGGCCGGGCGGGACCGGGCGGCGGAGGGCGGCGGTGTGCCCCGCGGTCAGCGGTGGGCGGCCGGACGGCCGGGCGGGGCGCCGTTGTGGTCCTCGGGGAGCCGGCAGATGTGCTGGAGCCAGAGCGCCACGGCGATCACCGCCGCGCCCGCCAGGACCGCGAAACCGGCCGTGATCGCCTGCGAGCGGCGGACCGCGATGTCCAGCTGCCCGAGCAGCACCACACCGATGCCCGCGTAGACGCCCGACACCACCGCCGACACCAGTGCGCTGGCCTGGCCGAGCACCAGCGCCCGGGCCGCCCCCAGCGGGTCGACGCCCTTGGCGTCCGGCCGCCGCTCCCGGACCGCCTTGAGGCGGGAGCGCAGCGAGATCGCGGTCGCCAGCAGGACCACCGCGATCCCGGCGAGCACGATGGGCGCGAAGACCGGCACGCCGGGCAGCGCGCCGCGCGCGTCCCACACCTTGGCACCGGCCCAGGACAGCACCGCGGCCACTGCGGCGATGCCGAGCAGCAGACGGAGACGGAGCGGCTTCACGCGGAGGAGGTCCTTCCCGACGATCCCGGCGGCCGCGGGCGGGCCCCCGGCCAGGACACCGTACCGGGCCGAGCCCCCGCAGTACTTACTCGTACGGCCGTGACCGGTCGAAGGTTCCCGGGGCCGCCCGGCGCACCGGACGCGGACGCGCTACTCGGGGAGGGTGAGCCGGATGTCCTCGCGGCGCCACACGACCTGGCCGGGCTGGCCGGCCAGCGCGTCCAGCAGCGGGCCGACCGGGCCCTGGCCCGGCACCTCGGCGGCAGGGTCGGCGTCCTGCCAGGGCGCCAGCACGAACGCCCGCTGGTGCGCCCGCGGGTGCGGCAGCAGCAGGACCGGGTCCTCGCTCAGCACCCCCTCGTAGGACAGGATGTCGACGTCCAGGGTGCGCGCGCCCCAGCGGACCTCGCGGACCCGGCCGAAGGCGTCCTCGACCGCGTTGGCGCGGTCCAGCAGGTCGTGCGGCGGCAGGCTGGTGCGCAGCACGGCGACGGCGTTGAAGTAGTTCGGCTGCTCGGCGGGGCCGCCGAGGGCCTCGGTCTCGAACACGGCGGACACGGCGGTGATCCTGATCCCGGGGGTGTCCGCGAGCGCGTCCACGGCGCCCTGCAGGGTCTCCAGCCGGTTGCCGAGGTTGCTGCCGAGGGCGACCACGGCGGAGCGCGTGGTGTGCAGGGTGGATTCGGCGCAGTCCACCCGGCGCTCCAGGTCGAACGTGGTCGGCGTGGCGGTCGGGTCGCTGGTGCTCATCAAGATCCCTCTGCTCGGGGCGGCGGGAGGCTGCGGCCGCTGGAGATGGGGGCGGCGCACGTCATGCGCGGCCCCGGTGAATGGTGACGGTGACGTCGTCGAACGGGACGGTGATCGGGGCGTCCGGCTTGTGCACGGTCACCTCGACCTCCTCGACGGCCTCGTGGGTGAGGCACTGGTCCGCGATCCGCTGGGCGAGGGTCTCGATCAGGTCGACCGGGTCGCCGGCGATGACGGCGGTGACCTCCTCCGCGATGACGCCGTAGTGGGCCGTGCGCGTGAGGTCGTCGCCCGCGGCGGCCGGCCGGGTGTCCAGGTGGAGCACGAGGTCGACGACGAAGGTCTGGCCCTCGATCCGCTCGCGCTCGAAGACGCCGTGGTGGCCCCGGGCACGCAGGCCCCGCAGGGTGACGCGGTCCAGCAAACGAATCACTTCTCCCAGATTCGGCCCCTGCGCAGGGCAGGGTGGTGGCGGGCTCCGTCGCCCGCTGCCCCCGAATCTACCCGCGAGCAAGGACACCGCCTGACCGTCTACCCGGCACGGCGGGGCGCCACGCACGCCGAATCGGCGATTGACGTGAACGTTCGGTGCCGCCCGGCGGACATCCGCGCGGCCTACGGCACCCGCTCGGGTACGGCCGCCCGGGTCAGTCCTCGTCCTCGTCGTCGCCGCTGGTCAGGACGGGTGAGCCGTGGTGCGACCAGAGCCGCCAGCCGTCGGCCGTGCGGCGGAACAGGTTGGTCGAGACGACCTTCCCGCCGACCAGCGGGCCGAGCTCGCCCTCCTCCTCCGCCTCGCCGCCGGAGAGGATGTTCTCGGTGCAGGTGACCAGCGCCACGTCGCCCTGCACCTCCACCTCGACGTCGGTCAGGAAGAACTGGATGTACTCGGTGTTCATCATGATCAACATGTACGAACGGGTGACCTGCGCCCGCCCGCGCAGCACCGGCCAGCCGGGGTGCACGCAGACCACGCCGGTCTTGTCGTCCGCGTCGGACGGGCCCAGCCAGATCGACTCGACGGCCTCCAGGTCGCCGGTCTCCAGCGCCTCGTAGAGGGCCCGGTTGGCGGCCAGGACCGCCTCGCGGTCCGACTCCGGAGCCGCGGCCGGGTTGCTGCTCCGGTCGTTGCCGCTCGCCGCTTCTGCCACGCCTTACCCCCTCTGTGCGGCCCGTTCCCAGGCCGCGACCACTCGTACGGCGTCGGCCGTGCCGGCGACGTCGTGCACCCGGACGGCCCAGGCGCCGGCCCGGGCGGAGAGCACCGACACGGCCGCCGTGGCGTCGTCGCGCTGCCGGGCCGGGCGAGGCTCCCCGGTTTCCGGGTTGGCGAGCAGCGTACCCAGGAAGCGCTTGCGGGATGCGGCGACGAGGACGGGGCGGCCGAGCGCGGTCAGCGCGTCGAGCCGGCCGAGCAGCGCCCAGTTGTGCTCGCTGGTCTTGGCGAAGCCGAGGCCGGGGTCGAGGATCAGCTGCTCCTCCTTGACCCCCGCGGCCAGCAGCGCCGCCATCCGGGCGGCCAGCTCCGCGGTGACGTCGGCGACCACGTCGCCGTAGACGGCCAGGCCGTCCATGTCCGCCGACTGGCCGCGCCAGTGCATCACCACGAACGGCGCGCCGGTGGCGGCCACCACCTCGGCCATCGCCGGGTCGGCGAGGGCGCCGGAGACGTCGTTGACCAGGCGGGCGCCGGCGGCGACGGCCTGCTCGGCGACGCGGGCCCGCATGGTGTCGATGGAGACCGTCACCCCGGCGGCGGCCAGCTCCCGGACCACCGGGATCACCCGGCGCAGCTCCTCCTCCTCGGTGACCCGCTGCGCGCCCGGGCGGGTCGACTCGCCGCCGACGTCCACCAGGTCCGCCCCACGGGCCGTCAGCGCCAGGCCGTGGGCGACCGCGGCGGCCGGGTCGAGCCACAGGCCGCCGTCGGAGAAGGAGTCGGGGGTGACGTTGACGACGCCCATGACGGCGCAGCGTCCGAGTGCGGGGAGACCGGGGAGAGGGTTGTTCATGTGGTCATTATCGAGCGGCGGGTGGGGGGAGGAGCGAAGACGGACGACGGATGACAGATTCTGAAATCTGTCATCCGTCGTCCGTCATGCAGTTCCCGTCAGGCCGCCTCGGTCACCGCACCGACCGTCGCCGTCTCCGGCATCAGCCCCTGCCGCTGCCGCTTGCGCCCGAACCGCGGCATCCCCAGCGTGATGAAGGCCTCAGCCTGCATCGCCGCGAAGCCGATCCGCGGCAGGTCCCGGGTCTGCGGGTAGACCAGGAACCGCGGCTCCCACTCCGGCTGGAACTTGGCGTTGAACTTGTACAGCGACTCGATCTGGAACCAGCGCGAGAGGAACACCAGCAGCCCGCGCCAGGCGCGCAGCACCGGCCCCGCGCCGATCCGCTCGCCGCGGGCCAGCGCCGAGCGGAACATCGCGAAGTTCAGCGACACCCGCCGCACCCCGAGCGCCGGCACCTCCTGCAGCGCCGCCACGATCAGCAGCTCGTTCAGGCCCGGATCGGCCTCCCGGTCACGCCGCATCAGCTCCAGCGAGATCCCGTCCGGCCCCCACGGCACGAAGTGCAGCACCGCCTTGAGGTCGTCGCCCGGCGCGGCCGCCGCGGCCGCGCCGGAGGCGGCACCCGTACCGGCGTCGCCCTCGGCGGACTCCGGCGCCTTGTGCGCGGTGACCACCACGCAGTCGTCGTCCCCGATGTCGCCGAAGCGTCCGAGCGCCATCGAGAACCCGCGCTCGGTGTCGGTACCGCGCCAGCGCGCCGCCGCGTCCGCGATCTGCCGCTTCTCCGCCTGGGTCAGGTCGCCGACCCGGCGCACCTTGCAGGAGTAGCCGTTGCGCTCGATCCGCTTGACCATCTGCCGCACGTTGCGCATCGCGCGCCCGGACAGCGAGAAGGCCGAGGTGTCGACGATCGCCTCGTCGCCGAGCTCCAGCGCGTCCAGCCCCGCCTCGCGGGTCCAGACCTCGCCGCCGACCTCGCTGCACCCCATCACGGCCGGCACCCAGGCGTGCTCGCGCGCCTCGGCCATGAAGACCTTGATCGCACCGGGCCAGGCCTCCACGTCACCCACCGGGTCCCCGGAGGCCAGCATCACACCGGACACCACCCGGTAGGAGATCGCCGCCTTGCCGGAGGGCGAGAACAGCACGCTCTTGTCCCGGCGCAGCGCGAAGTACCCGAGCGAGTCCCGCTGCCCGTGCCGGGCCAGCAGCTCCCGGACCCGGACCTCGTCCTCGGGGGTCAGCTCGGGCTCGGGCTTCTCCGGCCGCAGTGCCAGGTACCCGGTGGTGAAGGCGGTCAGCAGCCCGAGGGCGCCGAGCGAGTACGCGACCAGGTCACCGATCCGGTCACTGCCGTACCGGATCGGGCCGTCGAAGCCGAACAGCCCGTAGAGCGTCTCCTGGAAGCGCTCGACCAGGCTCGGGTCGCCGAGCTCGGACTTCGGGTGGACCGAGACGATCAGCAGGCCGAGGCCGATGCTGACCATCCCCATCACGACCAGGTTGGCCACCGCCCGCCAGCGGGTGCGCGGGTCGGCCTTCGCGTAGAACTCCCTGCGGTGCACGAGCACCACGGCGAACAGCACCAGTGCGACCACGCACGGCCCGGGCTGGTGCCAGCGCAGCGCCTGCAGCGCGGCGCCGAGCGGCAGCAGGACGCAGACCGCCCGCCAGGCCCGGCGCTTGCGACGGCGCAGGGCGTGCGCCAGCAGCACCAGCAGGATGCCGATCATCAGGGTGCCGACCGCGGCCAGCGTGGTGGTCGTCCCGGGCAGCTGCCCGGCGAAGGTGTGCACCTTGGTGTGGCGCAGCTTGGGGAAGACCGCGCTGCAGATGTCCAGCAGCCCGATCAGCAGGCAGGCGTAGCCGATCGCGCCCGGCAGCCAGGCACGCGGGACGGAGGCGGCTTGGGTACGGAGCGTCTGCAGACCCCGGCGGCGGGGCTGCTCGGACGACGGCTCAACGGACACGGGAACGCTCATGGAAGCTCAGCCTAGAGGCTGTCCGGGACTGTCCTGTCACTCCGGAGGAGGAACTGTGATGGACCTTCATGGCTATTCCTTGGTCTGGCAAACCGCACGTCAAGAAAGCCCCAACGGCCGGTACGGACCGGCCCGGGACGCGGGGCTCCCCGGCCGTCGGAGCCTGGGGACGGGTGATGCCTGGTCCGCTCCGGACCGGCGGGACGGCCGGTCCGGGACGCACTTCGGCAGCGCGAAAAACAGGAGACAGGTGCCACCGGCGATGGCACCGGCATGGGTCCAGCATGGCCGCACCGGCACCGAAAGACCCCCGCCGACGCGTTTCCACACGGTGGACGACGCATTCTAGGGGTTCGGTTGCGCCCGTTCGCAGGCGGCGACCCCCCGACCCGCCACCGGCCCGCCACCGGCGCCCCACCGGCGCCCCACCGGCCCCGCCGGCACCGGTCGGCCTACACCTGACGCTCGGTCAGACCAGCCCCGCTGGCCGCACCCCACAGCCCGGCGCACGATGAACCCTGGCCCGACAACTTCCCCAGGGAGGGCGACCCCGGATGAAACTGACCAGCACCGCGCTGGTGTACTCGCTGAGCGTACTGGCCGTCGTCGGCCTGGTCGCCACACTCTGGCTGTGGCCCCGGCTGGCCGGACAGCGCCCGCTGCCGGTGCTCGGCCGGCTCGGTCTGCTGACCGTGGTTCAGGTCTCGGTGCTGGCCGTGCTCGCGCTCTCGGTGAACAACTCCTTCGGCTTCTACACCTCCTGGGACGACCTGCTGCGCCCCGGCGGCGCCCCGCTCGCGCTGGCCGGGTCCTCGTCCCCCCGCGGCGCCCCGCCCGACCCCGCGAAGCTGGTCGAGCCGACCACCGAGGGCGGCATGGAGACCGTGAAGGACCTGCTCCCGCCGGGCGCCCCGGAGGAGGTGGGCAAGGTGGAGTCGGTCCGGGTGAACGGCCCCGAGTCCGGCCTCTCGGACCAGGTGTTCGTCTACCTGCCGCCGGAGTACTTCTCCCCGCAGTACGCCAAGGTGCGCTTCCCGGCCGTGCTGGCGATCGGCGGCTTCCCGGGCACGTCCCTGCACCTGCTCGACAGCCTGCAGCTGCCGCAGGCCGAGTCCGCGCTGCACAAGGCGGGACGGACCCTGCCCGCCGTCATCGTGATGGCCCGGCCGACCGTCGCGCCGCCCCGCAACACCGAGTGCGTGGACGTCGTCGGCGGCCCGAAGACCGAGACCTGGTTCGCCAAGGACCTGCCGACCGCGATCCGCTCCGCCTACCGGGTCGGCCACTCGGAGGACACCTGGGGGGCGCTCGGGTACTCCACCGGCGGCAGCTGCGCGCTGCGCCTGGCGATGCGGCACCCCGAGTACTTCTCCGCGGCGGCGGCCCTGCACGCGGACTACGAGGTGCCCAACGACAGCTTCACCGGCGGGGACCTCTTCCACGGGGACACCGCGCTGGCCAACCAGTCGGACCTCACCTGGCGGCTGCAGAACCTGCCGGCCCCGCGGACCTCGCTGCTGGTGGTCAGCACCAGGACCGAGGAGAACTACAAGGCGACCGAGGACTTCCTCGCGGTGGCCAAGCAAGTGGCCGACGCCCATCCGGAGTTCAAGGTCGAGTCGAACTTCCTGGACGACGGCGGCCACAACTTCGACGCCTGGAAGCGCGAGCTGCCGGCCGCCCTGGAGTGGATGAGCGACCGGCTGAGCACCTTCGAGTGGATCAGCGAGCGCGACGGCGCCCAGTAGCGAATGCCTTCCCCCACCACCCCGGCAGTGGCCGGCCCGCTCCGGCGGCCGGCCACTGCCGTCGTGTGCGGGCCGGCACCGCAGGGGTCCCGCCGGGAACCGGTCCGGCCGGGTCAGCGGCCGATGATCAGGCTCATCGCCTCGGCACGGGTGGCCGGGTCACGCAGCTGGCCGCGGACCGCGGAGGTGGTGGTGGTCGCGCCGGGCTTGCGGATGCCGCGCATCGACATGCACATGTGCTCGCACTCGATCACCACGATGGCGCCGCGCGGCTCCAGGATCCGCATCAGCGAGTCGGCGATCTGGCTGGTGAGCCGCTCCTGCACCTGGGGGCGGCGGGCGAACACGTCGACCAGCCGGGCCAGCTTGGACAGCCCGGTGATCTTGCCGGTGACGGCGGGGATGTACCCGACGTGGGCGACGCCGCGGAACGGCACCAGGTGGTGCTCGCAGGTGGAGAACACCTCGATGTCCTTGACCAGCACCAGCTCGTCGTGGCCGAGGTCGAAGGTGGTGGTCAGCACGTCCTCCGGGCGCTGCCGCAGCCCCGCGAATATCTCCTGGTAGGCCCGGGCCACCCGGGCCGGGGTCTCCAGCAGGCCCTCGCGGTCCGGGTCCTCGCCGACCGCGATCAGCAGTTCGCGGACCGCGTTCTCGGCACGCTTCTGGTCGAAGGGCCCCACGACGGCTTCGCCCTCAAGGGTCACCGGGTCGATCATTCGTGCCTCGCTTGGCAGACGGAGTGGACGGGAACGGTCCCGGCGGAGGCGGTCCGACGCGGGTGGTCGGGCCGGGGCCCGCCGGGCCCGGTACCGGCCCGACATCGGGCCGAGCAGCACGGATGCCGCGCCTCCAGGGTACAAACCCCGGTGACGCGGCATCCATTCCGTACGGTCGGCCCGCGGTGGCGGGCCGGACGGCTCAGCTCTCGGCCGGGCCGTCGGGCAGCTTGTGCACGTCCACCGACGGGGAGTCGACGGCCGGCACGGCGATGCCGTTGCTGAGCGCCAGCTCCTTCGGCGACTGCACCGGCGGGCGGGTGGAGGGGGTACGACGGGAGGAGCCCGTCCAGGCCGGACGGTGCGGACGCTTGATCACGTGGGTGAAGACCTCCGCGATCTGCTCCTTGTTCAGCGTCTCCTTCTCCAGCAGCTCCAGGACGAGGTTGTCGAGCACGTCGCGGTTCTCGACCAGGATCTCCCAGGCCTCGTTGTGCGCGGTCTCGATCAGCTTCTTGACCTCCTCGTCCACCAGCCCGGCGACCTCTTCCGAGTAGTCGCGCTGGTGACCCATCTCACGGCCGAGGAAGGGCTCCGACTCGCTGGAACCGAACTTGATCGCACCCAGGCGCTCGCTCATGCCGTACTGGGTGACCATGGCCCGCGCGGTGGCGGTGGCCTTCTCGATGTCGTTCGAGGCGCCGGTGGTCGGGTCGTGGAAGACCAGCTCCTCCGCCGCCCGGCCGCCCAGCATGTAGGCCAGCTGGTCGAGCATCTCGTTGCGGGTGGTGGAGTACTTGTCCTCGTCCGGCAGCACCATGGTGTAGCCGAGCGCCCGGCCCCGGGACAGGATGGTGATCTTGTGGACCGGGTCGGAGTAGTTGCACGCCGCCGCCACCAGGGCGTGGCCGCCCTCGTGGTACGCCGTGATCTTCTTCTCCTTGTCGGACATGATCCGGCTGCGCTTCTGCGGGCCGGCCACCACGCGGTCGATGGCCTCGTCCAGGATGAAGTTGTCGATCAGCTTCTTGTCCGAGCGGGCGGTCAGCAGGGCCGCCTCGTTCAGTACGTTCGACAGATCGGCGCCGGTGAAGCCGGGGGTGCGCTTGGCGACGGCCGAGAGGTCGACGTCGGGCGCGATCGGCTTGCCCTTCTGGTGCACCTTGAGGATGTCCAGCCGGCCCTGCAGGTCGGGCCGGTCGACCGCGATCTGCCGGTCGAAGCGGCCCGGGCGCAGCAGCGCCGGGTCGAGGATGTCCGGGCGGTTGGTGGCGGCGATCAGGATGACGCCGCCCTTGACGTCGAAGCCGTCCATCTCGACCAGCAGCTGGTTGAGGGTCTGCTCGCGCTCGTCGTGGCCGCCGCCGAGGCCCGCACCGCGGTGCCGGCCGACGGCGTCGATCTCGTCGACGAAGATGATCGCCGGCGCGTTCGCCTTGGCCTGCTCGAACAGGTCGCGGACCCGGGAGGCACCGACACCGACGAACATCTCGACGAAGTCGGAGCCGGAGATCGAGTAGAACGGGACGCCCGCCTCGCCGGCCACGGCGCGTGCCAGCAGGGTCTTGCCGGTGCCGGGCGGGCCGTAGAGCAGCACACCCTTGGGGATCTTGGCACCGACGGCCTGGAACTTCGACGGCTCCTGCAGGAACTCCTTGATCTCCTGGAGCTCCTCCACCGCCTCGTCCGCGCCGGCCACGTCCGAGAACGTGGTCTTCGGGGTGTCCTTGGTGAGCAGCTTGGCCTTGGACTTGCCGAACTGCATGACCCGGGAGCCGCCGCCCTGCATCTGGTTCATCAGGAACAGGAAGACCAGGACGATGATGACGATCGGCAGCATCGACAGCAGCAGACTCATGAAGGTCGACTGCTTCTCGGGGCTGATGGTGTAGTTGTCGGGCAGCTGGCCGGACTTGAACTGGTCCTGCAGCGTGGACGACACGTTCGTGGCCTGCGTGTCGGACACGTAGGAGGCCTGGAACTTGGTGCCCGAGGGCTGCTTGCCGGAACTGTTGGCCGGGAGCTTCTGCCCGTCCTTGAGCTGGATCTTGATCAGGTTCGAGTCACCAGTGGTGATCTCCGCCGACTTCACCTGGTCGCCGTTGATGGCGGCAATCACCTGGCCGGTGTCCACCGTCTTGTAGCCGCCCGAGTCGGAGACGACCTGCATCAGCACAACGACGGCGAGAGCGGCCAGCACGATCCACATGATCGGCGCACGGAAGTATCGCTTGACGTCCATCCATGCGGGGCGTTGCCGCCCCGTCCCTCCTGCCACTCAACGGCGCTGCGCGGCCGAGGGGCCGCGGGCGCATACCGGGTATGTGCTCATGAGAAGAGCGGTTTATTGGACCGTACCGCAGTCCCACTCGCCTGCGGCGAGAGCACGACGACACGACGTATTTTCCTACCCCGGCTCAACGGGTGGGAACGGTGCACCGTTCCCACCCGTAGCCCGAACGGTTCAGCGGGTCGTTCAGCCGCCGTAGACGTGCGGCGCCAGCGTCCCGATGAAGGGCAGGTTGCGCAGCTTCTCCGCGTAGTCCAGGCCGTAGCCGACCACGAACTCGTTCGGGATGTCGAAGCCGACGTACTTGACGTCGATGGTGACCTTCGCCGCATCCGGCTTGCGCAGCAGGGTGCAGACCTCCAGCGAGGCCGGGCCGCGCGAGCCCAGGTTGCCCAGCAGCCAGGACAGGGTCAGGCCGGAGTCGATGATGTCCTCGACGATCAGCACGTCCCGGCCGGCGATGTCGGTGTCCAGGTCCTTGAGGATCCGCACCACGCCCGAGGACTTGGTCCCCATCCCGTACGAGGAGACGGCCATCCAGTCCATGGTCACCTGCGAGTGCAGGGCCCGGGCCAGGTCGGCCATCACCATCACGGCGCCCTTCAGCACGCCGACGATCAGCAGGTCCTTGCCGGCGTAGTCGCGGTCGATCCGCTCGGCCAGCTCGGCCAGCTTGGCGTCGATCTCGTCCTTGCTGATGAGCACCTTCGCCAGGTCGGCGCCCATGTCGTTCTGATCCACCGGGGATACGTCCTCAAACGTTCGGGGTCTGGGTTCGGCGGCGGCCCTGGGACCAGCGGACGGGCTCACGCCCGCTGGTCGCCCTGTCGCCGAAAGACCAGCGTGCCACACCGGCGGACGGCTTCCACTCCCCCGGGTAGGTGCAGCGGGCCCTGACCGCGCCAGCCGGTGACCAGCAGGTCCACCGCTTCGAGGTGACGGGCGAACAGGTCCCCGGCCGGGCAGCCCGCGCGCAGGGCCGCCCGGCGCAGCACCCGGCGGCGCACCGCGGGGGGCAGCGCGGTGAGTTTGCCGACGTCCAGGGCGCCCTCGGCGGTCCGCAGGTCCGGCTCGGCGAGGGCGGCCCACTGGTCGAGGGCGTCGGCGTCGTCGCGGAACAGGCGGGCGGTCCGGGCCAGCGCCTCGACCACGCCGCCGCCCAGGTGCTTCTCCAGCACCGGCAGGACCTCGTGGCGGACCCGGGACCGGGTGTAGGCGGGGTCGGTGTTGTGCGGGTCGTCCCAGACCGGGATCGCCTGGGCGGCGCAGGCCTGCCGGGTGGCGGCGCGGTCCAGTTCCAGCAGCGGGCGGCGGTAGCGGCCCTTGTGGGCCGGCATCCCGGCCAGCGAGCGGGCGCCGGAGCCTCGGGCCAGCCCCAGCAGGACCGTCTCGGCCTGGTCGTCGCGGGTGTGGCCGAGCAGCACGGCGAGCGCCCCGAGCCGGTCGGCGGCCTCGTCGAGGGCGGCGTAGCGGGCGTCACGGGCGGCGTTCTCCGGGCCGCCGTCCCGGCCGACCCGGACGGTGACCGCCTCGACCGGCTCCAGCCCGAGTTCGCCGAGCCGCTCGGCCACCTGCCCGGCGCGCTCGGCCGACCCCGCCTGCAGGCCGTGGTCGACGGTGACGGCGCCGACCCGCAGGCCGAGCTTGGGCGCCTCGAAGGCGGTGGCGGTGGCCAGCGCCATCGAGTCGGCGCCGCCGCTGACCGCGACCAGCACCAGCGGGGAGCCCGGCGCGGCGGGCGTGCGGGGCAGGCCGGAGGGGTGGCGGCGGGCGTTGCCGATCAGGGTGGTGGCGCCGGCCAGCGCGGCCTCGGGCGCGGCGGCCGGCCGCAGCCGGGGGGCGCGGGGCGGCGAGCCGGGCACGACGCCGGCCTCGGCGGCAAGCTCGGCGAGGGTACGGCGGACGGCGAGGCGTATCGCCGCGACAGCAGGATGTGGGCCCACGGGGATGCACTCCTTGGCGGAGGGGGGAACGGGCAGGCCGGAGGCAGCGCCGCCGGGTACGGGGAGACCCGGTCAGCTCTCTGTCACCATGCGCTCACAGATGGTCGCAGAATCCGGTCACCGGCTACGCCACCCGCGCCACCGGTACGACCACCGTCCCACGTACGGGTGAATGGAAAAACGTTCATTCGGACTCCGTCTGTACGGCTGAGCCACCCTGGCGGGCGTCCGGAGCCACCCGTTCGGCGGGCCCGGTGCGGCGCAGCGGCCGACCGGGCGGGGGCCGGGATGCCGGATGCCGGATGCCGGATGCCGGGGGCCGGGGGCCGGGCTCAGCCGACCACCCGGGCCACCCAGGCCGCCGGGTCGTGGATCTCATCCTTGGTCGGGAGGGTGTTCGGCGAGGTCCAGACCCGGTTGAAGCCGTCCATCCCGGCCCGGTCCACCACGCCGCGGACGAACACCGCGCCGTCCTGGTACTGGCGCAGCTTGGCGTCCATCCCGAGCAGCCGGCGCAGCACCAGGTCGAGCCGCCCGGCGCCGCGGTCCCGGCGCTGCTGGAACTTCTCCCGGATCTCGGCCACCGACGGCACCACGGCCGGGCCGACCCCGTCCATCACCACATCGGCGTGGCCCTCCAGCAGCGACATCACCGCGGTGAGCCGGGAGAGGATCTCGCGCTGTGCGGGGGACTGGACGGCCTCCAGCAGGGTGCCGGGCCCGGAGCCGTCACCACGGCCTCCGAGGCCCGGTACGGCACCGCCGAACGCCTCCCTGGCCCGCTCCAGCAGCGCGCCCGGGTCGACGTCGGCCTGTGCCAGGAAGGCCTGCACCTCGGACTGGATGTGGTCGCGCAGCCAGGGCACCGCGGTGAACTGGGTGCGGTGGGTCTCCTCGTGCAGGCAGACCCAGAGCCGGAAGTCGTGCGGGTCGACGTCCAGCTCGCGCTCGACGTGCACGATGTTCGGCGCGACCAGCAGCAGCCGCCCGGGCCCCGGCAGGTCCGGCCCACGGCGCGGCTTGTCGAACAGGCCGGCCGGGCTGTCCGGCGGCGCCGGCAGCTCGGCCGGGGCGAAGGTCTCGTACTGGCCGAGCACCTTGGTGGACAGGAACGCCAGCACCGCGCCGACCTCGACGCCGGTGGCCTTCTCCCCCAGCGAGCCGATCACCGCGGTGCCGGCGCCGTCGCCCCGGCGGGCCTGCAGCTTGTCCACCAGCGGCTGGACGATGGTGCGGAAGCCCGCCACGTTGGCCCGCACCCAGCCCGGCCGGTCGACCACCAGCACGGGGGTGGCCGGGGCGTCCGCCAGCACGCTGGAGTTCATCCGGGTGAACGCCCGGACGTGCTCCTCGGCCTCCAGCGCATGCCGGCGCAGCTCGGCGACGACGGTCCTGGCCTCCTCGCGGGAGACCGCCGGGCCCGGACGGACCAGCCGGGTCGCCGTCGCGACCGCGAGATCCCAGTCGACCATGTCTGCCCTGCCGCTCGCGCTCGTCATGCCCTCACGGTACGTGCTGTGGCGCGCCCCGGGGAGGGAGCGGGCACCGGGACACCCCAGGGCCGGTCCCGCGACCTCCCCGCGGGCGCGGGCGGCGGAGCGGAGCGGGGACGGGGCGTCAGTGGCAGCCGCACCCGGCGAGCTTGGCGACGATCCGGTCGACGGCGGCCCGGGCCTGGTCCGCCCCGGCCGGCGTCCTGGTCATCATCGCGAACACCAGGACCCGCCCGTCGGCGTCCACCACGGTGCCGGCCAGCGTGTTGACGAAGTCCAGGGTGCCGGTCTTGGCCCGGACGATGCCGGACGCCTCGGCCGCGCCCGACCTGGGCCCGAACCGGCTGAGCAGGGTGCCGGTGAAGCCCGCGATCGGCAGGCCGGTGAGGACCGGGCGCAGCTCCGGGTGGTCGGGGGCGGCGGCCAGCGAGAGCAGCTTGACCAGGGTGGCCGGCGGGATCAGGTTGGCCTTGCTCAGCCCGCTGCCGTCGTTGAGCTGGAGGCCGGCGGTGGACACCCCGAGCTTGGCCAGCGCCTGGGTGACGGCCCCGGCGGCGCCGGGGAAGCTGGCGGGCTGCTGGGCGGCGATGGCGACCTGCCGGGCCACGCCCTCGGCGATGGTGTTGTCGGAGTGGGTGAGCAGCCGTTCGATCAGCCGGGCCAGGGTGGGCGAGGCGACGTCGCCGAGCGGCTTGGCGTCGGCGGCCGCGGTGGCCTGGGCGGGGCGGCCCTGGACCGTGATGCCCTGTGCCTTGAGCTGGGCCACGAAGGCGTCCGCCGCCTGGGCGGCCGGGTCGGTGACCCGGGCGGGCGCCTCGGACAGCGACCTCGGCTCGACCTTTCCCTCGTCCACCATCAGCGGGCTGACCGGCGCGACGTTGTAGTCGTCGTTCTCCATGTGCCGGAGCTGGCCGGTGTAGAGCGAGGTGTCGTAGCCGAGCTTCACCGAGGTGACGCCGGCCGCCTTCAGCGCGGCGGCGGTCTGCGCGGCCAGGTCGGTCAGCGAGGCGGGGGCGTTGTCCGGGTCGACCGGCAGGCCGCCGATCTGCACCTGGTCCGCGGGGAGCGCGGTGAGGGTCGGGTCGCCGCCGCCGACCAGGGTGATCTCGTCCGGCTTGGCGCCGGTGACCACCCGGGTGTGGATCCGGTGGTCCGCCGGGAGCAGCGACAGCGCCGCGACCGAGGTGGCGAGCTTGGTCGTGGAGGCGGGGGTGGCCGGGGTGTTCTCGCCGGAGCCGTACAGGAACGTGCCGGTGGCGGCGTCGCTGATGGCGAAGTTCAGGGTGCCGAGCGACTTGTCCTGCAGCAGCGGCGCGAGGGCCTGCTGCAGGCCCTGGGTGGTGGGCAGGGTGTCGGCGGAGTCGGCCACCGGGGCCAGCACGGCGCTGCCCGGCGGCGCCTCGGCCGACGGCTTGGCGCTGGCGGCGGCCGCCGGGGGCGACGGTGCGGCGAGCGCCCGCTGCGTGCCCGCCGTCAGGCCCGAGGTGGCGAGCGCCGCCCCCAGCACACCCGCGACGGCCGCCCTGCGCCCTCGCCCCACCCCAGCACCAGCGTTCACCGACAGGCCCCTTTCCTGAGCACACCTTGACGTAGGAGACACTTGGATTCTGTCAGTACCTACCTTGGAGGAACCGTTGGAGTTCGACGTCCTGATCGAGATCCCGAAGGGCTCGCGGAACAAGTACGAGGTCGATCATGAGACCGGCCGCCTCCGCCTGGACCGCATGCTCTTCACCTCGACCCGCTACCCGGCCGACTACGGCTACGTCGAGGGCACCCTGGGCGAGGACGGCGACCCGCTGGACGCGCTGGTCATCCTGGACGAGCCGACCTTCCCCGGCTGCCTGATCAAGTGCCGCGCCATCGGCATGTTCCACATGACCGACGAGGCCGGCGGCGACGACAAGCTGCTCTGCGTCCCGGCGACGGACCCGCGCTGGGAGCACCTGCGCGACATCCACCACGTGTCGGAGTTCGACCGCCTGGAGATCCAGCACTTCTTCGAGGTCTACAAGGACCTGGAGCCCGGCAAGTCGGTCGAGGGTGCCAACTGGGTCGGCCGCGTCGAGGCCGAGGCCGAGATCGTCGCCTCGGTCCAGCGGCTGAAGGACCAGGGCGGTCACTGAACCGCCGTCCCCTCGGCCCGCCGAGGTGGCCCGGAAGGCCGGGGTGAGCTGCGCGCTCGCCCCGGCCTTCCGCGTTGTCCGGCGCCTTCCGCGCTGTCCGGCACCTTCCCGGCGTTTACCGACAGGGTGTCGGCAAGATGTTGACTTAGGTAACCCTAACCAGAACAATCGGGGGGACAGTCGACCCGGATCCCGGAGGCCACCGCATGTCCAGCTCCGAGCAGCCCGTCCCGTTCTCCACCGTGCTGCGCACCGCGAGCAGCGAGGAGCACGCGGCCGCCGAGACCTCGTCGTTCATGGCCCATCTGCTGGGCGGCCGGCTCGGCGTCGAGGCGTACGCCGAGCTGTCGGGCCAGCTCTGGTTCGTCTACCGGGCGCTGGAGGGCCGGGCCGCCGCGCTCGCCGGGGACCCGGTGGCCGGGCCGCTGATCGACCCGGCGCTGATGCGCACGGCCGCGCTGGAGCGCGACCTGGCCCACCTGCTCGGCCCCGGCTGGCGGGCCGGTCTCACCCCGCTGCCCGCCACCGCCGCGTACGCGGCCCGGCTGGAGGAGCTCGCCGAACAGTGGCCGGGCGGCTACCTCGCCCACCACTACACCCGCTACCTGGGCGACCTGTCGGGCGGTCAGATCATCCGCGGTGCCGCCGAGCGGACCTGGGGCTTCGAGCGCAGGGGCGCCGGGGTGGAGTTCTACGTCTTCGCCGAGGTCGCCAACCCGGCCGCGTACAAGCGGGAGTACCGGGAGAAGCTGGACGCGGCGGGCCTCGCGATGGACGAGGTCGAGCGCCGCCGGGTGGTGGAGGAGTGCAAGCGGGCGTTCACCCTGAACGGCGTGCTCTTCGCCGACCTGGGCTCCCGGTACCCGCTGAGCGCCTGACGGCCCGCCGCAGCGGCCGATCCCCCGGCGGGGCGCCTGCCGGGGGATCGGCCGCTGCGGCGTCGGGTCGACCGGCCGGGCCGGCCGGTGGCAGGTCAGCCGGCGTCGGCTCGGCCGGCGTCGCCGGTGCGGCGGCGGCGCAGCAGGACGGTGGTGCCACCGCCGAGCAGCAGCAGCCCGGTCGCGGTCGCCACCAGCGGGACGACAAGGTGCTCGGCATCCTGCCGTTCGCCGTGGTGGGCCTCGCCGTCGCGCCCCCGTACGCCCGCTCCCTGGACCTGCTGGCGCTCGGCGACAAGCCCGCCCGCCACCTCGGGGTGGACGTGGAACGGATGCGGCTCACCCTGATCACCGTGGTCGCGCTGCTCACCGCGGCGGCCGTCTCGGTCAGCGGGGTGATCGGCTTCGTCGGCCTGATCGTGCCGCACCTGCTGCGGATGGCCGCCGGTCCCGGCCACCGCTTCCTGCTGCCCGCGAGCATCCTCGGCGGTGCGCTGGTCCTGGTGGCGGGCGACCTCGCCGCCCGCACCCTCGCCCGACCCGCCGAGCTCCCGCTCGGGGCGCTGACCGCGCTGATCGGCAGCCCGTTCTTCTTCTGGCTGCTGCGCCGCACCAGGAGCCGCCAGGGAGGGTGGGCATGAGGGGCCCGGGCCTGCGGAGAGGACGGACGCCGCGGGTTCCCGGACGGCCGGCCCCGGGGACCGAGGTGCTGCGCGCGACCGGCCTGCGGCTCGCGCTCGGCGACCGGGAGCTGCTGGCCGGGGTGGACCTGACGGTCCGGGCGGGCGAGGTGCTGGCGCTGCTCGGGCCGAACGGCGCCGGCAAGTCCACCCTGCTCGCGGTGGTGGCCGGCGACCTCGCGCCGACCGGCGGCGAGCTACTGCTGGGCGGCCGTCCGCTGGCCGGCCTCACCGTCGCCGAACTGGCCCTGCACCGGGCCCTGCTGCCGCAGTCGGCCGAGCTGTCGTTCCCGTTCCCGGCCGGCGAGGTGGTCCGGATGGGCCGCGCGCCCTGGGCCGCGACCCCGGCCGCGGCCCAGGACGAGGAGGTGGTGGCCGAGGTGCTGGCGCTGACCGGGACCGCCTGCTTCGCCGAGCGCCCGTTCACGGCCCTGTCCGGCGGCGAGCGGGCCCGGGTGGCGCTGGCCCGGGTGCTCGCCCAGCGGGCCGCGCTGCTGCTGCTGGACGAGCCGACCGCCGCCCTCGACCTGCGCCACCAGGAGCTGGTGCTGCGCCTCGCCCGGCAGCGGGCCGCGGCCGGGGACGCGGTGGTGGTGGTGCTGCACGACCTGTCGCTGGCCGCGGCCTACGCCGACCGGGTGATGCTCCTGTCGGCCGGCCGGGCGGTGGCCGACGGCCCGGTGCGCGAGGTGCTGACCGGGCCGCTGCTGAGCGAGGTGTACGGCCACCCGGTGGAGGTGCTGGCGCACCCGCGCACCGGGGCGCCACTGGTGCTGCCGGACCGCGAGCGGGCCGACCGGCAGCAGGCCGCCCGGGAGCGGGCCGACCGGGAGCGGGCCGGGCGCTGAGCCGCCCCGCTCAGCCCTCGCCGTCGAGCCGGAACCCGACCTTCAGCCCGACCTGGTAGTGCTCGATCCGGCCGTCCGCGATGTGCCCGCGCACTTGGACCACCTCGAACCAGTCCAGGTTGCGCAGCGTCTGCGACGCCCGGTCGATCGCGTTCCTGATCGCCTGGTCGACGCCCTCGCCCGAGGAGCCGACAATCTCGGTGACGCGGTAGATGTGGTCCGACATGGCACTCTCCTGAGCTGTCCGGTACGGCGCGGTTGACGGCCCCCCGGTCCACCGTGCCGCACCGGCCCGGGCGGCGCGCGCCAAAGCCGCCCGCCCGGGCGTCGGCCCCCGCGCGGGCGTCAGAAGGCCGCGCGGACCTCGCCGACCACCTGGCCGCCGCCGTGCAGCGGCTGGGCTCCGATCCGGGTCAGCACCTCGTGCTCGATGCCGAGCCGGCGCAGCGCGGCGGCCAGCACCGGGCCGCGGGCCCGCTCCCCGCCGTCCTCGATCTTGAAGGCGAGCGCCCGGCCGTCCGCCAGCGCGACCGCCTGGACGGCCTCGGCGCCCATCTTGGACAGCGTCCCGGGGATGGCCCGCATCAGCCAGGTGTCGGCGCGGCGGGTCCCGGCCACGTACTGGGGGTGGGCCCGCATCGCGTCGGCGACCCGGCGGCCGGGGGTGCCGGGCGCGGCCAGCAGCAGCGAGCGGTAGCCGCGGGCCAGACCGGTCAGCGAGACGGCGTGCAGCGGGGCGCCGCAGCCGTCGGTGCCGACGTGGGCGGGCTGCTCGCCGGTGGCCTCGGTGAGTGCCTGGAGGGCTAGCAGCTGGACCGGGTGGCCGGGGTCGAGGTAGCTCGCGGTGTCCCAGCCGTTGGCGGCGCAGGCGGCCAGCCAGCCGGCGTGCTTGCCGGAGCAGTCCATCAGGATCGGGCTGCGCGAGCCGCCTCGGCGCAGCAGTTCCTCGGCCTCGGTCTCGTCCAGCGGGAGGTCGGCCGGGGTGCGCAGGTCGGCCTCGGTCAGGCCGGCGCCGGCGAGTATTCGCCGTACCGCGTCGAGGTGGAACGTTTCCGCGGAGTGGCTGGAGGCGGCGAGCGCCAGTAGTTCGCCCTCGATCGCGAGCCCGGCCCGCAGGGTGGCCACCGCCTGGAACGGCTTGGCGGTCGAGCGGGGGAAGACCGGCGCGTCCGGGGTGCCGAGGGAGTACTCGACCGAGCCGTCGGCGGCCAGGACGACCAGCGAACCTCGGTGGCGGCCCTCGGTGAAGCCGGAGCGGACGACCTCGGCGAGAGCGGGCAGGGCGGCGGACTGCGGCATGGGGTTGACTCCAGTTCCAGGGGCACAGGGTGAGGGTGGCCCGGCCGCCGACCCGCTCCCCGGCCCCCGTCGGGCGGCCTCACCCCCCGGTGAGCAGGTCGTCGACCCGTGCTTCCCCCTCACGGTACCTGCGGGTGATCTCGGCGCTGCAGTCGTCCGCCGTCCGCTGCAGCGCCAGGCGGCGGCCGGAGACCCCGCGCTCGTACTCGGCCAGCCGCTCGACGGCCACCAGCAGGTCGCCGGTGGGGTGCGCGGCGAGGTCGGCGAGCTGGACGTCGCCCATCAGCTCGTCCGCCTCGGTGGCGACCTGCTCGCCGCGCGGGGGGCCGAGGGTGAGGTGCCGGGCCGGGCGGCGGACGGAGGAGGGCGCGTCGGCCAGGATGGCCGGCAGCCGGTCCAGCAGCGGGCCGGCGTCGAAGGCGACCATCGCGGCGTCGTCGAGCGGGACCTGCCGGCGGTTCAGCTCGGCCCGCAGGATGTCCATCCGGCCGTGCAGCAGCCGGCGCAGGTACGAGAGTCCGGCCTCCTGCTCCTGGGCGTCGCGCCGCAGGGTGCGCAGCTCGTCCAGCCCCAGCTCCCCCAGGCTCACCGGGCCGAGCCCGTCCGCCTGCTCCTGGGCCGTACCGCTCGCGTCCATCATCCAACCACCTGCCGTGATCCGATCCCGCCCTGACTCCGGTACGGGGGCCGTACTGGAGCACGTCCGGCCGGCCCCGGGGGTTCCCCGGGTACGCCGCTTCCACCCGCCCGGGCGACACCGGCCCGGCGGACGGTGCACGAACCGCTCACGGCACCGGCGGGCCGGTGCACCGCGCGGCGCCGTCCGACAGCGTGCCACCCTGGGCCGGGCATGTGCACGCCTGAGCACCCGAACGGCCCCGTGGCGAACGGGGGTGGCTGATACGACCGGAGCAATCCGCAGGCAGGCCCGCGCCGTATGGGGCGCACAGCGCGCCATCCCGGCGCGCACCGAAGTTCCGCGCGCCTGGGGCAGAATGGCGGGCATGCGAGCAGTGGTACAGCGGGTGGCCGAGGCCGCCGTGACGGTGGACGGCGAACCGGTCGGCGCGATCGAAGGGCCCGGGCTGTGCGTCCTGGTCGGGGTGACCCACCAGGACACCCCGGCCCAGGCGGCCCAACTGGCCCGCAAGCTCTGGTCGCTGCGGCTGTTCGGCGGCGAGGACGGCGTCGAGCGGTCCTGCTCCGACTTCGGCGGACCGCTGCTGGTGATCAGTCAGTTCACGCTGTACGGCGACGCCCGCAAGGGGCGCCGCCCCACCTGGAACGCGGCCGCGCCCGGCCCCCTCGCCAAACCGCTGGTCGACGCCGTGGTGGCCGAACTGCGGGCGCTCGGCGCCGAGGTGGCGACCGGCCGGTTCGGCGCGGACATGAAGGTCTCGCTGGTCAACGACGGCCCGTTCACCGTGCTGCTGGAGGTCTGAGCCGCCGGAGGTCCGAGCCGCCGGAGGTCCGAACCCGCCCCCGCGCGGTCAGGCGGGGACGATCACGTCCTGGGTGGCCGGCACGGTACCGGCCAGCAGCACGGCGTCCACCGGGACGTTGCGCTTCACCAGGGCGAGCGCGATCGGCCCGAGCTCGTGGTGGCGGACCGCCGTGGTGACGAAGCCGAGCGGGCGGCCCTCGCCGCCGTCCGCGGCCAGCCGTACCTCGGTGCCGTGCGCGGGCAGCTTCTCCTCGGTGCCGTCCAGGTGCAGGAAGACCAGGCGGCGCGGCGGGCGCCCGAGGTTGTGCACCCGGGCGACCGTCTCCTGGCCGCGGTAGCAGCCCTTCTGCAGGTGCACCGCGCTGCCCAGCCAGTCCACCTCGTGCGGGATGGTGCGGTGGTCGGTCTCGAAGCCGAGCCGGGGCCGGTGCCCCTCGACCCGCAGCGCCTCGTACGCCCAGACCCCGGCCGCCGGGCCGTAGCCCGCGGTGAGCCGGGCCAGCTCGGCGCGCGGCAGGAAGAGGTCCCGCCCGTACGGGAGCTCACGCACCGCGGCGGCGCCCTCGGCGGAGGCCGTGGAGCCGGCCGGCAGGTGCACCAGCGCGTAGTCGGCGCTCGCGTCGGCGATCTCCACCCGGTAGAAGAACTTCATGCTCTCCAGGTAGCCGATCAGGGCCGGCGCGGTACCCGGCTCCACGTGCACCCAGGTGGTCGTCCCGTCGTCCACCAGGTACAGCGCGTGCTCGACGTGGCCGTTGGGCGAGAGCACCAGCGCCTCGGTGGCCAGCTGCGGCGGCAGGTCGCTGACGTGCTGGGTGAGCAGCAGGTGCAGCCAGGCCAGCCGGTCGGCACCGGTCACCGTGATCACGCCGCGGTGCGAGAGGTCGACGAAACCGCGGCCCTCGGCGAGCGCGCGCTGCTCGCGGAAGATGTCGCCGTAGTGGGCCGCGACGCCCTCGTCGGCCCCCTCGGCGGGGACGGCACCGGGCAGGGCAAGCAGCGGGCTCTTCATACCCGCCAGCTTACGTCCGCCGGTCGGCCGGGCGGTGCCGGGGCGCCCGCCGCGGCCGGCTCAACCCGCCTGCTGCTGCTCCCGCTTCGCGGTGCAGTCGGCGCAGCGGCCGAAGATGGCGAAGTGCTTGAGGTCGGTGTCGAAGCCGTGCTCGGCGCGCAGGCTCTCGATCAGCGGCGCGGCGATCGCGGTGTCGGTCTCGGTGATCCTGTCGCAGTCCCGGCAGACCAGGTGCAGGTGGGTGTGGCGGCCGGCCAGGTGGTACGTCGGGGCGCCGTGGCCGAGGTGCGCGTGCGAGACCAGGCCGAGCTCCTCCAGCAGCTCCAGGGTCCGGTACACGGTGGAGATGTTGACGCCGCTGGCGGTCTTGCGGACCTGGGAGAGGATCTCGTCCGGGGTCGCGTGGTCGAGGGCGTCCACCGCCTCCAGCACCAGTTGGCGCTGCGGCGTCAGGCGGTACCCGCGCTCGCGCAGGTCGGCCTTCCAGTCGGTGGGGGTGTCGGTGTTGGCCACGGTGTCGTCCTGCCGGTCGAGGTCGTGAGACAAGTGTAGGGACCGACCACGTGGTCGGTCCCTCATCTTGCGGCCCCGCGTCCCGGGCCCGGCGGAACTCAGCGGAAGAAGGCGATGCCGTCGTCCGGAAGGTCCGCGATGTCCTGGATCAGCTTGGCCGGGTTGAGCACCTTCTTCAGCTGCGCCGACATGTAGGGCCGCAGCGGCACCTCGGGGGCGGCCTTCTCGCCGACCCAGAGCAGTTCCTCGCCGACCAGGCCGAACAGGCGCTTGCCACCGCTGTACGGCGCCGAGCCCTCGATCCGGGCGACCGCGTCGGTGGCCAGGTCGATCTGGGGCTTGCCGTCGTGCAGCTTGCCGTACCAGATCTCCACGGTGCCGTCGTCGCGGACCGAGGAGACCTCGATCTCGCGCTCGCCGCTGCTGCCGTGCTGGTTGGTGGTGACCCGCCAGAAGGCGTGCTCGTTCTCCAGCGGGCTGACCTTCTCACCTTCGTCGTTCAGCACCCAGGTGCGGGAGCGGAACTCCAGGAAGGCGCGGCCGTCGTGCCGGAAGACGACCTCCTGGCCGAAGTTGCACTTCTCGCTGCCGGGGAAGTCGAAGACGCCCGCGCCCTCCCAGGTACCCAGGAGGAAGGCCAGCGGGACGACGTCCTTGTGGAGGTCGGAAGGGATCTCGATCATGGTCCTGGACTCTGTCGTCGGGATGGGTTCGCCATCAACCGTACGGCAGTCGGGGTCAGCGCTGGCCCTGGTAGAGCTTCATCACGGAGAAGATCGCGAACCAGGTGATCAGCACTGCCATCAGAGCCAGCAGGCA
Organism: Kitasatospora sp. NPDC048540; assembly: GCF_040651175.1. NCBI lineage: Bacteria > Bacillati > Actinomycetota > Actinomycetes > Kitasatosporales > Streptomycetaceae > Kitasatospora > Kitasatospora sp. NPDC048540. The sequence continues at coordinate 34,295 of NZ_JBEZIR010000045.1, read as the reverse complement.
GTCGAAGAAGATTTCGAGACCGGACACGGGGTGCTCCCATTGACGGCGTTGGCATACAGGGCGGACGCGGCCGAGTCTATCCGGCGGTGATCCCGCGCTCACGGTGAGCCCCACCACGTCCGGCTAGGGTGTCGCCATGTCGAAGAAGCTGGTCATCAAGGTCACCGCCGGGGCCGACGCGCCGGAGCGCTGCTCGCAGGCGTTCACGGTGGCCGCGGTCGCGGTCGCCAGCGGGGTCGAGGTCTCGCTCTGGCTCACCGGGGAGTCCTCCTGGTTCGCCCTGCCGGGCCGGGCCGCGGAGTTCGAGCTGCCGCACGCGGCGCCGCTGCCCGACCTGCTGGAGTCGGTGCTGGCGGCCGGCACCGTGACGCTGTGCACCCAGTGCGCGGCGCGCCGCGGGATCGAGGAGAAGGACACCGTCGAGGGGGTCAGGGTCGCGGGCGCGCAGGTCTTCCTGAGCGAGATCATGGCCGACGGGGTGCAGGCGCTGGTCTACTGACCCGGCTCCCGGTTCAGGGCCGCCGCTCGTGGTCGGGGTGGTCCCGGTCGTGGCCGGGGTCGTCCCACTTCGGGTCGTCCCAGCGCGGGTCGTTCCACCAGTCGTCCTCCGGGTCGCGCCGGTTGGCGAGGATCGCCGCGAGCGGCGGGATCACCATCGCCACCACGCACATCCCGATCGCGGCCGGCACCGACCAGAACCGCACCGCGCCCCAGGCCAGCACGAACAGGGCGAGGCAGACCCCCATCATCACGAAGTAGCGCACGTGGCGCCGGTGTGCCCGCACCCTTCCAGGGTATGACCGAGGACCCCCGCCGGGGCAGGGGTCCTCGGGCCGTTCGGCAGTCGTCTCAGACCGCGATCACGATCTCGGTGGGCTCGCCCTGGGAGGCGACCACCACCCGGTCGACGGTCGCGCCGGGGACCAGGGCGCGCAGCGTCCAGGTGCCGGGGCGGGCGAAGAACCGGAACTGTCCGGACGCCGAGGTCGGCACCTCCGCCGTGAAATCGCCGTTCTGGTCGAGCAGGCGCACGTAACCGTGCACCGGCTCCTCGTCGCGGGTCACCGAACCCTGGATGATCGTCTCGCTGGCCACGTCAACTCCTGCCAGGTCGGGGCCGCCGGCCTTCGCACCGCACATGTCTGTCTTCCCTCTCTTACCGGTCGAGCCGGGGCTCAGTTGTCGCCGAGCGCGATCGGCACGCCGACCAGGCTTCCGTACTCGGTCCAGGAGCCGTCGTAGTTCTTGACGTTCTCCTGGCCCAGCAGCTCGTGCAGCACGAACCAGGTGAGCGCGGAGCGCTCGCCGATCCGGCAGTACGCGATGGTGTCCTTGGCCAGGTCGACGCCCTCGGCGGTGTAGAGCGCCTTGAGCTCCTCGTCCGACTTGAAGGTGCCGTCGTCGTTGGCGTTCTTCGCCCACGGGATGTTGCGCGCGGTCGGCACGTGGCCGGGGCGCTGCGACTGCTCCTGCGGCAGGTGGGCCGGGGCGAGCAGACGGCCGGAGAACTCGTCGGGCGAACGGACGTCGACCAGGTTCAGGCTGCCGATCGCGTTCACGACGTCGTCGCGGAAGGCGCGGATCGAGGAGTCCACCGGCTGGGCCGTGTACTGGGTGGCGGCCCGCTCGGGCTGCTCGACGACCAGCTCGCGGGAGTCCAGCTCCCACTTCTTGCGGCCGCCGTCCAGCAGGCGGACGTCGCCGTGACCGTAGAGCTTGAAGTACCAGTAGGCGTACGAGGCGAACCAGTTGTTGTTGCCGCCGTAGAGCACCACGGTGTCGTCGTTGGCGATGCCCTTGGCGCTGAGCAGCGCCTCGAAGCCCGCCTGGTCGATGAAGTCGCGGCGGACCGGGTCCTGGAGGTCCTTCTTCCAGTCGATCCGGACGGCGTTGCGGATGTGGTTCTTGTCGTACGCCGAGGTGTCCTCGTCGACCTCGACGACGACGACCTTCGGGTCGTCCAGGCGGGCCTGGACCCAGTCGGCGTCTACCAGGACGTCGCTGCGGCTCATGGTGGTTTCTCCATCCGGGGGCGGTTGGCGGAAGAGGCTGTTCAGGGGGTGCCCGGCCGATCCCGTCCGGACATCTGTCCGAATGCTGGGACAGGGCGGAGTGCGGGAGGCCTGGGCCGGTGGTGCGGGAACGAGGTGCGCGAACGCCGCCCACTATCGCGGGTCGGGTCGTCGCAGCGGTTCGGGCGAGCCGGAGATACCGGTCAGAACTGCCCGGTCAGCGCATTCGACACAGGCAGGTGGACACGCGGCACAGGTCTACCGCCCGCCGCTTCGTGAGATCCGCCTGTCGCTTCATGTCGACGATGCTAGGGACCTCCCGGGCCTGCTGTCATCAGTGTGTCGAATGCTGAGATCAGAATGACCGCATCATGGGATTAGACCCCGCACCGCCGACACGCGGCCCGGCCGGGCCGCCCTCCCGGCCCTCCGGACGCCCGCACGGCACCGCCCGGCAGGCCGGCGCTGGACAGCGCGTCTCGCGGAGCGGGACGGCGGGCAGCCGCCGGGAGGCCGGGACGGGACGCGACGCGCGGTGGGCCGGTCAGCCGATCAGGCGGACGTCGGTGCCGCGGAAGTCCAGCAGCAGACCGTCCGGCTCCGGGGTCACCCCGGCCAGGCCCAACCCGGCCGGCAGCCGGCTCAGGGTGAAGCTGCGCGGGGCCAGCAGGTCCTTCACCCGGCCGTTCAACGCCGCGGCCACGCCGGTCAGTTGGAAACCGTCGGCGATCACCGTGTTGCCCTCGCTGTGCACCTTGCCCTCGCCGATCGAGAAGCCCGCCACCGAGGCCTTCACCTTGCCCGGCCCGCCGTACGACAGATCGAGGCGGTCCGCCCCCTGCACCAGCTTGGCCGCGTCCGGGTACGAGATCAGTCCGCTGCCGGTCGCGCTGCGCACCGTGGCGCTGTGGTACGAGTCGCCGACCGAGACGCCGGAGAGCGAGGCCCGGAACGAGCGCACCGCCACCTGCTGGCGGCCGTCGCTGACCTGTACGTCGTCGGCGGCGAGCTTGACGCCGTCGAACTCCCCGGACACCGCCTGGGTGAGGAAGGGGAACCCCTCGATCGTCACCTCGGGCCGGCTGCTCAGCCGGCCGCTGCTCACCAGCTGGTCGGCGGCCTCGTCCTCGGCCACCCCGACCGCCGTCCGGTCCGCCCCGACCAGCAGGCCGGCCAGCACACCGAGTCCGATCGTCAGCTTCAGCCAGCCCCGCATCTCACTCCCCCGTGGGTCGTTGGCGCCGTCCGGCGCGGTACCGCATCCTCGCAGCCGTCCACCCGTCCGTCCGCAGATACGACGATCACCCCGGGTGCGGTGGTTCCTGGAGAAGGTGCGGGCCGGCGGACCGGCCGCCGGCGCGGGCCGCTCAGCCGCCCGCGAAGGGCGGCAGCACCTCGACCGAGCCGCCGTCCCGCAGCCGCACCTCGGCGTGGTCCCGGGTGCCCACCGGGTCCCCGTCCACCAGGTACGAGCAGACGCCGAGCAGGCGCAGCAGCCCCGGCCGGTCCGCGTGCCGGGCACGGGCCTGGTCCAGCGCCTCGGCGAGGGTTGCGGCCAGGTAGGGCTCCTCGGCGGCCCCGGCCTCGGCCTTGGCCGCGGCCCAGTAGCGGAGGGTGCCGCTCACCCGTACGGGTGAGTCGGGCGCGGTGTGTCCGGTGCCCTGCGCAGCGGTCCGGGCCTCGGTGGTCGCGGTCATGGCAACCCCTTCCAGTGGTCCTCGCCCGGTGCGGCGGCCGGCTCCTGTGCCGGGCCACCCACGCCAAAGGTGTACACGTACCGTGCGGCCGGTGCGGCTCCCATGATGACCCCACCCCCCGCCCCGGCGGCAACACCCCAGGTCGACACCGGTCGCCGCGGGGCGGCGCGGAGCCCGTCCGGCACCGGCGCCTGGTGGCGCAGCTCACGCCCACGGGCCCCCGGAACCGGGCGCCGCGGCGCGTTTCGGCCTCCCGCGCCGGGGTGTGGTCGGCTATTCTCGTGGCGTGAGGGATCCGGGCAGAGTCGCCCCCGGGTCCTTTTGTGCTTTCAGGACGCCAGTACGGACGTCCTTGCGAACGGCGCCCCACCCGCGCCGGTACGCGAGGACCGCCCCGCGGGGCGGCACAACGGAGTGCCGCCGGCCTGCCGGGGTGTCGCAATCGGCGCCGGGCCCCCGCCCGGCGCGGGCACAGACCGGAAGGTTCGCGGATGGGCAGGGCAACTGCGGGGCACCAGGGGTTGCGGGACCCCCGGCACACGTCCCGCACCGCCGTGCGCGCCGACGAATCCGCCGGATCTCGCCCTGCCGACGTTCCCCCACCCCGCTCAGCAGCTGCGCCGGACCGCCACGGCACCCGCCGCACTGCGACCGCGACGACCCGGAAAGGGGACTACCGGGTATGAGTTCTCTCCTCCTGCTCACCAACGCCCTCCAGCCGTCCGCCGAGGTACTCCCGGCCCTGGGCCTGCTGCTGCACAACGTCCGGGTGGCACCGGCCGAGGGCTCCGCCCTGGTCGACACCCCCAGCGCCGACGTCATCCTGGTCGACGGCCGGCGCGACCTGCCGCAGATCCGCAGCCTGTGCCAGCTGCTGCGCTCGACCGGCATCGGCTGCCCGCTCATCCTGGTGGTCACCGAGGGCGGCCTGGCCGCCGTCACCGCCGAGTGGGGCATCGACGACGTGCTGCTGGACACCGCCGGCCCGGCCGAGGTCGAGGCGCGGCTGCGGCTCGCCACCGGCCGCCTCCAGGTGGTCTCCGACGACAGCCCGATGGAGATCCGCAACGGCGACCTGTCGGTCGACGAGGCCACCTACTCGGCGAAGCTCAAGGGCCGGGTGCTGGACCTCACCTTCAAGGAGTTCGAGCTGCTGAAGTACCTCGCCCAGCACCCCGGCCGGGTCTTCACCCGGGCGCAGCTGCTGCAGGAGGTCTGGGGCTACGACTACTTCGGCGGCACCCGCACGGTGGACGTCCACGTCCGGCGGCTGCGGGCCAAGCTCGGGGTCGAGCACGAGCAGTTGATCGGCACCGTGCGCAACGTCGGCTACCGCTTCGTGGTGCCGGACAAGGCGGACAAGGGCGAGCGCCCCGGGAGCGAGCTCCCGCACGCCCCCGCCGCCCAGCAGGCCTGAGCGGGCGGCCGACGGGGACGGGCCCCGTCGGCCGCCCGGGATGTCCGGATCTGTAACGATCGCGGCCGACCGGCCACGGAGCGCCGTGACGCAACTCATGGCGCCGCCGCGCGACCCGCGTAGACTCCCTGCGTGGCCAAGGTGACGCGCGACGATGTAGCCCGACTGGCTGGGACCTCGACCGCGGTCGTCAGCTACGTGATCAACAACGGTCCGCGCCCGGTCGCGCCCGCGACCCGGGAGAAGGTGCTGGCTGCCATCGAGCAGCTCGGGTACCGGCCCAACAGCGTGGCCCAGGCGATGGCCTCCCGGCGGACCAACCTGATCGGCATGGTGGTGCCGGACGCCCGGCAGCCCTTCTTCGCCGAGATGGCGCACGCCGTGGAACGGGCCGCCTCCGAGCGCGGCAAGCTGGTCCTGATCGGCAACTCCGACTACGTGGACGACCGCGAGGTCCACTACGTCCGCGCCTTCCTCGGGATGCGGGTGTCGGGCCTGATCCTGGTCAGCCAGGGCCCCTCGCAGCGGGCCGCGGAGGAGTTCGCCGCGATGGAGGGGGCGAAGGTGGTGCTGCTGCACCGCCGGCCGGAGGCGATCGACGACGTCGCGGTGGTCACCGACGACGTGGGCGGCGCCGAGGCGGCCGTCCGCCACCTGCTGGAGGACCACGGGCACCCGTACGTGGTCTGCTTCGGCGGACCGGTGGAGTCCCCCGCCCCCGGCGACCCCGTGATCGACCACGTCGAGGGCTGGCAGCGCGCCATGGAGGCGCACGAGCTCGAGGTCGAGCCGAACCTGGTCGACGCGCCGTTCCACCGCTACGGCGCGTACGAGGTCGCGGTGAAGCTGCTGCGCTCCCCCGGCCGTCCGACGGCGATCTTCTGCTCCACCGACGACCAGGCGATCGGCGTCCTGCGGGCGGCCCGCGAGGTCGGCCTGCGGGTGCCCGAGGACCTCGCCGTGGCCGGCTTCGACGACATCCCGGAAGCGGCGCTCGCCGACCCGCCGCTGACCACCGTGGCCTCGGACCGGGACGCCATGGCACGGGCCGCCGTGGACCTCGTGCTGGACGACTCGCTGATGGTCCCGGGCTCCGGCACCGAGCGGGTCCGCAAGTTCCAGTCCCGGCTGGTGATCCGCCGTTCCTGCGGCTGCGGGGCCCCCGACCAGCGGTGATGCCCGAAGCCGGGCCGGCGCGCCGAAAGCGCCGCTGACCTGGCTTTATGAGAACCGAACAGGCTTCTCGGAAGCCTCTGACCGCACTCTCACCGGATTCTCATGCTCCGGGCGGACGTTGTGTCCATGAACGAGCAGCAGCGCAGCAACCCCGAGCAGCACCACGACGGCCCGTCCGCCCCCCGGACCGGCCACCCCGGGTACGGCCAGGACCCGTACCGCCAGGACCCGTACCGCCACGACGTGCCCGGGCACGACGCGTACGAGGGCCAGGGCTGGGCCCCGCCGCAGCCGGCCGAGCCCCCCACTGCGCACGTGCTGGAGGGCACCGTGCTGCGGGACGACGGACCCGGCGGGCACGACGGGCACGGCGGGCAACAGCCCTGGGGCGGCCCGGCGCAGCCGCTGCCCGCGGGGGCCGAGGCCGGGGCCGGCGGGACGGGCGGCACCACGGGTGGCGCCCACCGGGGCGGCCGGGCCCGGCGCGGCATGCTGAAGAGCCGGCTGGCGCTCGTGGCCGCCGTCGCCACCGTCGCCGCCCTGATCGGCGGAGTGACCGGCGGAGTGCTCGCCGAGGCCCACGGGGACGGTGCGAGCGCCGCCTCCACCCTGGTCAGCCCGGTCTCGGCGAAGTCCGACGGCACCGCGAACGTCGCCGCCGTCGCCGCCGCCGTCTCGCCGAGCGTCGTCCAGATCACCGTGAACACCACCTCCGGCACCGCGACCGGCACCGGCGTCGTGCTCACCGCCGGCGGCCAGATCCTCACCAACTACCACGTGATCTCCGGTGCGGTCGACGAGAACGGCCGGATCACCGTCACGTTCAAGGACGGGAGGACCGCCACCGCCACGGTCACCGGAACCGACAAGTCACTGGACGTCGCGGTGATCGACGCCGCCGGCGTGAGCGGCCTGACCCCCGCCGCGCTCGGCGACTCCACCGACGTCCAGGTCGGCGACTCGGTGGTCGCCATCGGCAACCCCGAGGGCCTGACCGGCACCGTCACCTCCGGCATCATCAGCGCCAAGGACCGCAAGGTCTCCGTCCAGGTCGACGAGGGCTCCACCCGGGGCAACGGCGGCTTCGGCTTCCCCAACCTGCCCGGAATGACCGGCAGCCGGTCCGGCTCCACCGGCGACACCGCCACCTACCAGGCCCTGCAGACCGACGCCGCGCTCAACCCCGGCAACTCCGGCGGCCCGCTGCTCAACGCCAACGGCCAGGTCATCGGCCTCAATTCGGCGATGTACTCGTCCGCCGGCGCCGGCTCCACCGCCGACTCCTCGAGCGCGGGCAGCGTCGGCCTCGGCTTCGCCATCCCGATCAACGACATCAAGCAGGTCCTCCCGCAGCTGCAGGCCGGCCAGAACCTGTAGCCACCGGTAGCCCCGGCTCCACCGCAGGACAGCCTCCACCGCAGGACAATGGCCACACCGTACGGACTCAGAAAGGGCCCGAGCCGATGAATCCCCCCGCCGACGACCGCACCCCTGCCGAGGCCACGGGCCCCACCGCCCGCGTCCTGGTGGTCGACGACGAGCCCGCCCTGCGGGACGCCCTGGAGAGCAGCCTCGCCTTCGAGGGCTACGAGGTGGCCACCGCCACCGACGGCTTCGAGGCCCTGGAGGCGGTCGAGCGCCAGCGGCCCGACCTGGTCCTGCTGGACATCATGATGCCGAGGATGGACGGACTGACCACCGTCCGCCGGATGCGCTCGCGCGGCGACGCCGTCCCCGTACTGATGCTCACCGCCCGCGACGCCGTCGGCGACCGGGTCACCGGCCTCGACGTCGGCGCCGACGACTACCTGGCCAAGCCGTTCGAACTGGACGAGCTGCTCGCCCGGGTCCGGGCCCTGCTCCGGCGCTCCGCGCTGGCCAGCGAGGCCGCGGCCCGGGCCTCGGTGGAGACCGACGCCAGCGAGGTGCTCGCCTTCGCCGACCTGCGGATGAACCTGGCCACCCGGGAGGTCACCCGGGAGGGCCGCCCGATCGAGCTGACCCGCACCGAGTTCATGCTGCTGGAGATGTTCCTGTCGCACCCGCGCCAGGTGCTGACCCGCGAACAGATCCTCAAGGCGGTCTGGGGCTTCGACTTCGAGCCGTCCTCCAACTCGCTCGACGTGTACGTGATGTACCTGCGCCGCAAGACCGAGCAGGGCGGCATGCCCCGGGTCATCCAGACCGTGCGCGGGGTCGGCTACGCCCTGCGCAGCGCCACCGGCGCGGCGGCGTGAGCGACGCCGTCCCGCCGAAGCCCGCACACCCGCCGAAGCGACCCGGGCGGGGGCTGCACCCCGTCCGGTGGTACCGCAGCCGCTCGCTGCGCAGCCGGCTGTCCATGCTGACCGCCGCCGCGGTGGCGATCGCGATCGCGCTCTCCGCCCTGGCCTGCTGGTTCCTGGTCAGGGACCGGCTGTACGAACAGGTCCACAGCAACCTGACGGAGGCGGACTCGCTGTTCTCCGGGCCGGCCCGGCGGGAGAACTCCTTCACGTGTGACTCCACACCGGCCGGGGCCCTGGCGGCCGCACGGCACTCCCCGGACGGCGTCCCGCTGCGACCACTGAAGTGGGACGTCGAGCTGATCTCCACCGACGGCTCCACCTGCTTCCAGCAGGGCGACGCGCACGCCATCCGCGCGGATCCTGGTGACCTCTCGGCACTCGGCGGTCACACCGCCAGCTTCCGGGACGGCGAGTACGCCGACGGGACGCCCGCGATGGTGCGGGTCGTCCCGGTCGATGTGCTCTTGCCCAACCAGACCATCAAGCAGTACGTCGCGCTGGTCGCCCAGCCGATCGAGACCGTGCAGGACTCGCTGAACAACCTCGCTCTGATCCTGATCGGCGTGGTCGGCGTCGGCACGGTCGGCGCCGGGTTCATCGGCCGCCTGGTCGCCCGGTCCGCGCTGCGGCCGGTGGACCAACTCACCGACGTGGTCGAGCACATCGCCCGTACCGAGGAGGTCGGCACCACCATCCCGGTGCACGGCAGCGACGAGATCGCCCGGCTGGCCACCTCGTTCAACTCCATGTCCACCGCGCTCGCCAACTCCCGCGACCGCCAGACCCGCCTGATCGCCGACGCGGGCCACGAACTGCGCACCCCCCTCACCTCCCTGCGCACCAACGTCGACCTGCTGATCCGCAGCGACGACACCGGCCGGGCGCTGCCGCCCGCCACCCGGGCCAAGATGCTGGGCAACATGAAGGCGCAGATGCAGGAGCTGACGCTGCTGATCGGCGACCTGCTCCAGCTCTCCCGCCCGGACACCCCCAAGCCCGGGCAGAACGTGACCGTGCTCGCCCTGCACGAGATCGCTGAACGGGCCGTGGAGCGGGCCCGGCTGCGCGGCCCGGGCCTGGCCTTCGAGCTGGCCATCGAGCCCTGGTACGTGCGCGGCGACGGGCCGGCGCTGGAGCGGGCGGTGATCAACCTGCTGGACAACGCCGTGAAGTACAGCCCGCCCGGCGGCTCCGTCGACGTGGTGCTGCGGGCCGGGAAGCTGACGGTCCGCGACCACGGGCCGGGGATCGAGCCGGAGGAACTCCCGTACGTCTTCGACCGCTTCTGGCGCTCGCCGTCCTCCCGGCAGCTGCCGGGTTCGGGGCTCGGGCTGTCGATCGTGGCGCAGGCGGTCCGGGACAGCGGCGGCGAGGTCTCGCTCGGCCCGGCCGCGGACGGCGGCCCGGGCGCGCAGGCCACCATCCGCCTGCCGGGTCAGCCGGAGCCGCCGCAGTAGCCCGGACACGGCGAGGGCGGGACACCCGGGGGTGTCCCGCCCTGCGTCCGTGCACAACCGTCAGTCGTTGTCCGTGCCGGTGCCGATGATCTTGATCCGGTCCTGCGCCGGGACCTTCAGCGGGGCGTCGGCCTTGCTGTTGGCGCCCAGGTAGGCGGCGAACAGGTCGAGGTCCGAGACGCCGACCAGCTTGTCGGTTCCGGCCGCGAAGGCCGGGAAGCCGTCGCCGCCGCCGGCCAGGAACTCGTTGGCCGCGACGCGGTACGAGGCGGCCGGGTCGATCGCGGTGCCGTTCAGCTTGACCGTGTCGACCAGGACGCGGGCGGCGCCGGTCTTGGTCATGTCCAGCGTGTAGGTGAAGCCCGCCGAGTTCTGCAGGATCTTCGGCGCGGCCTCGTTGACGCCGCTGACCTGCTGCTGGAGCAGCTGGACGAGCTGGGCCCCGGTCAGCGTCTTGACCTGCATCATGTTGGTGAACGGCTGGACGGTGAACGCCTCGCCGTAGGTCACCACGCCGTCGCCCTCGCTGCCCGAGGCCTTGTAGACCAGGTCGGAGCGGATACCGCCGGGGTTCATGAAGGCGATCTGAGCACCGCCCTTGTCCTTGGGGGCGAGCCCGGCGAGCTGGGCGTCGGCGATCACGTCACCGAGCGGCTTCTCCAGGTCGGCGGAGCCGCGGCCGTTGATGTCCGCGCCGATCCAGCCGAGCGGGCGGTTGGCGATCGGGGCGGCCAGCTTGTTGTAGTAGTCGATCAGCTTGGTCATGTCCGCGGCCTTGGGCACGTCGCGGCGGACGATGTGGTTGGCGGCGGTGACCGACGGGCGCACGATCGCGCCGGAGCGCTTGTCGAGCTTGAGGTCGATCTCGGTGTAGAGCCGGCCGAAGGAGGCGGCGCTGGTCACCGAGCGCGGCACGCCGTTGGGGTCCGGGATGCTGCACGCGTACGCGTTGTGGGTGTGGCCGGTGACGATGGCGCCGACGGCCGGGTCGATCTTCTTGGCGATGTCCACGATCGGGCCGGAGACACCGGCGCCGCCCGCGCCGCAGTCGAAGTCGTAGACCGGGCTGGCCGGGTAGCCGCCCTCGTGGATCAGCGCCACGATCGAGTCGACGCCCCGGCGCTTGAGCTCGGCGGCGTACTTGTTGATCGTGGTGACCTCGTTGGCGAACTTCAGGCCCTTGACGCCCTCGGCGGTCACGATGTTGGGCGTGCCCTCGAGCGTCACCCCGATGAAGCCGACCTTGACGCCGTTCACGTTGGTCACCCAGTACGGGTCCAGGATCGGCTTGCCGGTCTTCTCGTTGGTGACGTTGGCGGCCAGGTACTCGAAGTCGGCGCCCTTGAACTTGCGGCCCTTGACGTAGCAGCCGTCGGTCGGGTGGCAGCCGCCGTTCTGGAGGCGCAGCAGCTCCTTGGAGCCCTCGTCGAACTCGTGGTTGCCCACGCTGGTGACGTCGAGGCCGAGCTTGTTCATCGCCTCGATGGTCGGCTCGTCGTGGAACAGGCCCGACATCAGCGGGCTGGCGCCGACGATGTCACCGGCCGCCACGGTCAGCGAGTTCGGGTGGCCCTTGCGGGCCTCGCGCAGCGCCGTCGCCAGGTACTCGATGCCGCCGGCGGGGGTGGAGACGATCTGCTTGGTGACCGGGTCGATCTCCTTGACGGTGCCGGAGGACCCCGCCGGGGGCTCCAGGTTGCCGTGGAAGTCGTTGATGGCCAGCAGCTGGAGGTCGACGACCTTCGGCTGGTGGTGACCGTGGCCGTAGCCGTGCGCCTCGGCCACGCCGGGCACGAGGACGGAGCCGAAGAGGCCGGCGGCTGCGGCGGCGGCGTAGGCCGCCTTGCGGTATCGACCGGTGAGACCGGTGCTGGGCATGAGGGATCCCCTGGACCGTCGGGGCCCCGGTGTGGGCCGGGGCCGGGCTGGCAGGTGCCGATTGACCAGTGAAGCCTAGGGTCAACGCGCGTAGCTGTCAGGACCCTGCAAGTAACAAGAGGGTTTCCTGCGAACGGCACGAAGACGAGCAACCGGCACCCTCCCGGCGGCGCCTGACCCCCCGTCCGGCGCCTGACACCCCGTCCGACGCCTGGGACCCGTCCGCCCCGGACGCCCGGCGCCCGGGCTCGGCCCGGGTCAGCGCCGGGGCTCGGCCGCCAGGTGCTGCTCGGCGCGCTCGCGCTCGGCGACCGCGTCCTCGGTCATCGCCCGGTCGGTGTACACCAGCGGGCGCTCGGCCTCGGTGATGATGTGCTTGACCACCTGGACGTTGCCGTTGACGTCCCACACCGCGATGCCCGGCGACAGGGTCGGAATGATCTCCACCGCCCAGCGCGGCAGACCCAGCACCCGGCCGGTGGCCCTGGCCTCCTCGGCCTTCTGCATGTAGATGGTCCGCGTCGAGGCCATCTTCAGGATCGCCGAGGCCTCCTTGGCCGCCGCCCCGTCCACCACGTCCGACAGGTGGTGCACCACCGCGACGAAGGACAGGCCGAGCCGGCGCCCGAACTTCAGCAGGCGCTGGAACAGCTGCGCCACGAACGGGCTGTTGATGATGTGCCAGGCCTCCTCCACCAGGAAGATCCGCTTCACCCGGTCCGGCCGCAGCCAGGTGTGCTCCAGCCAGACCCCGACGATCGCCATCAGGATCGGCATCGCGATCGAGTTGCGGTCGATGTGCGAGAGGTCGAAGACGATCAGCGGCGCGTCCAGGTCGATGCCGTCCGTGGTCGGCCCGTCGAACATGCCGCGCAGGTCACCGTCGACCAGCCGGTCCAGCACCAGCGCCACGTCCAGCCCCCAGGACTGCACGTCGTCGACCGCGACCCCGAGCGACTCCACCGAGGACAGCTCGGGGCTGCGCAGGGTGTCGATGATGTCGGTCAGCACCGGCTGGCGCTGCGTCACCGAGGCGATCACGTGCGCGTGCGCGGCCTTCAGCGCGAAGCCCGCCCGCTCGTCCAGCCCGTGCCCCATCGCCACCTCGATGATGGTGCGCAGCAGCGAGAGCTGGCCGGTGGTGGTGATCGACGGGTCCAGCGGGTTGAGCCGCACCCCGCCGTCCCGGGCCGACATCGGGTCGAGCCGGATGGACTTTATGCCCAGCGCGTTGGCGATCAGGTTCCACTCGCCGACCCCGTCCTCGCCCTGCGCGTCCAGCACCACCACCTGCCGGTCCCGGAACCGCAGCTGGCGCAGCACGTACGTCTTCTCCAGCGCGGACTTGCCGTTGCCGGACTCGCCGAGCACCAGCCAGTGCGGCGCGGGCAGCTGCTGGCCGTACAGCTGGAACGGGTCGTAGACGTACCCCTTGCCGCTGTACACCTCGCGGCCGATGATCACGCCGGAGTCGCCCAGCCCCGGCGCGGCGGTCGGCAGGTACACCGCCTGGGCCTGGCCGGTCGAGGTGCGGACGGGCAGCCGGGTGGTCTCCACCTTGCCGAACATCAGGCTGGTGAAGGCCTCGGTGAGGTTGCCGATCGCCATGACGGTGCCTCCTGCGGGGTCAGCGGCGGATGCCGGTGGCGAACGGGAGGGTGTTGACGAAGGCCCGGTGGTGCTCCCGGTCGCACCACTCCAGCTTCAGGTAGCTCTTGCCCGCCGAGGCCCGGATGGTCCGCTTGTCGCGGGCCAGCGCCTCGGGGCTGCGGGCCGACACCGTCAGGTACCCGACCAGGTTGACGCCGGCCGCGCCGGAGGCGAGGTCGTCACCGCGCTGGTCGACCCGGCCGGTGTGGGCCAGGTCGCGCGGGTCGACGGTGCGGTTCATCTTGGCGGCGCGGTTGGCCTCGGCCTCGTCGTTGGTCTTCTCGGTCAGCATCCGCTCGATCGCCACATCGGTCGGCTCCAGGTCCATGGTGACCGCCACGGTGCGGATCACGTCCGGGGTGTGCACCAGCAGCGGCGCGAGGAAGTTGACGCCGACCGGGGTCAGCGGCCACTCCTTGATCCAGGCGGTGGCGTGGCACCACGGCTCCCGGGTCACCGACTCCCGGGTCTTGGCCTGCAGCAGTTGCGGGTGGGTCGCGTCCAGCTCGGCCGGCCAGGCGTTGCGCCGGCTCATCGCCTGCAGGTGGTCGATCGGGTGGTCCGGGTCGTACATGGAGTGCACCAGCGAGGCCAGCCGGGCCTGGCCGAGCGGCTGCCGGACCCGGATGTCCGCCTCCGCCAGCCGGGCGCAGATGTCGGTCAGCTCACGGGCCATCACGGCGGCGAGCCCGTCGTCGTCCTTGGTCCGCCGGCCGGTCGCGTCCCGGCCCATCGCGTGCGCCTCCGCGGCCAGGTCCCGGGTGTAGTGCATGCAGGCCACCAGGTACGCCCGGTGCTGCTCCGAGGAGGTCGACACCATCGACTGCAGCTGGTCGTACGACTCCTTCAGCCAGCGCGGGGCCTCCTGCGCGCCGCGCCGCTCCACGTCCTTGGCGTGCGCGTCCGGGTCGGCGGGCAGCGTCCGGGCCAGGATCTGCAGCCGGGTGACGAAGCCGTCCCCGTTGGCCACGTGCTTGAGCAGCGTGCCGAACCGGTCGACCAGCGCCTCCTGGTCCTCCGAGTCGCGCAGGCCGACGCCCGGCCCCTCGATCTCGATCGCCGCGGTCACCGTCCGGCGCTCCAGATGCATCAGCACCGCGACCTCGTCCGGCCCGAACGGCGCGCTCAGCCAGCGCAGCCGGCCCACCCCGGGCGGCGGCCCGACCTCGATCTCCCGGCCGTCCAGCCGGGTCCCCGCGTCGATCACGTCCGACTTCCACACCGCCCGGCCGCTGCGCAGGGTCCGCCGGTAGCTGCGGTTGATCTCCGCCCACTTGTAGAAGGTGCGGCGCCGGTACGGCACGTAGACCGCCATGATGGCGAGCAGCGGGAAGCCCACCAGGCCCGCGATCCGCAGCGGCAGGACCGGCATCAGCAGGCCCCACATCATGCCGATGAAGGCCCCGAAGATCACCAGCACGATCTCGCCGGTCTCCCGGTTGCGCCCGATCGGCGCGTTGGGCCGGGACTTGCCGATCAGATACGTGCGGCGCTGGTGGACGTACGGCTGGGCGTACTGGGCTCCGTACTGGCCGAGCGGTTCGCTGCTCACCGACCCGTCACCCTCCCTTCGCTGCGTTGCTGTCACGGTTCATGGGCGGGGACTGCGGCGGGGGCGCGGCGGCTGCCGGGGTGCGGCCGGCGTGCGCGGCGATGCCGGGGGCGACCGAGCCGCCGCCGGCGCCGGAGGAGGCGTTCGCGGTCTGCGGGCCGCCCCGGGAGCCGTGCGTGGAGATGCCCTGCTTCACCAGGTTGGCCGGGCCGCTGATCATCGCCGAGCCGGCCGAGACGGCGCCGGCCCGGGCGTTGCGCAGCTGGAGCATCTCGTCGCCGAGGCCCGGGACGAAACGGTAGACGGCGGCGCTGGCGAAGATCGACAGGAACAGGATGGCCAGCCCGGACAGCACCCGGGCGAAGTCGTCGTCCGCCCCGGCGCCGGTGGCGACCGCGCCGGCCAGCCCCAGGATGATCACGATGATCGGCTTCGCCAGGTCGACCGCCAGCATCAGCCCGGCCCAGCGGCGGACGTGCTTCCACAGTTGCTTGTCGACCAGCCCGGCGTACACCGCGGTGCCCAGCAGCGCGCCGACGTACAGCATCGCGGCGCGGATCAGCAGCTCGATCCAGAGCACCGCGGCGGCCAGCACGGCCACCAGCGAGACGATGATCAGGATGAGCGGGCCGCCGCCCATCGTGCCCTTCTCCAGGGTGTCGGCGAAGCCGCCCAGATAGGTCCCGGTGTCCGACTTGGTGCCGGCCGCGATCGCGGCGGTCAGCCCGTCGGTCACGCTGACCAGGGTGAACAGAATCAGCGGGGTGAAGGCGGAGGCCACCACCGTCAGCCACAGGAAGCCGATCGCCTCGGCGAAGGCCTGGCCGAGCGGCGCGCCGCGGACCGCCCGCTTGGTGACGGCCAGCAGCCACAGCACCAGCGTGATGATGGTCGAGCCGGCGAAGACCACGGCGTACTGCTGCAGGAAGGCGGCGTTGGTGAAGTCGACCTGGGTGGTGCCGTCGATCGCGCCGGACAGCTTGCGGACCACCCAGGCGGCGGCCTGGGCGCAGCCCTTGGCGAGCGACCCGAGCGGGTCGGTCGCACCGGCGACCGCGCCGGTCCCGGGTACCGTCACCGCGCCCGCCGGCGCGCAGAGCTGGTCCGCGCCGGCCACCGGCAGGTCGACCGAACAGGAACGGCTGGGCGAGGGCGTCGGGCTCGGGGTGGGGTCGGCGAACGCCCGCTGCGCGGCCACCAGGGCCGCCAGCTGGAGCATCGCCATCGCACCGCCGAGCGCGCCGGCGCGCCGGACGAAGGGGGCGGGCGGACCGTCAGCGGGCATAGCGGAAGCCTCCGAACTGCTGGACGGCATTGGTGATGTCCTCGGCGGTGGCCGCCTGCTGATCCCCCGGGACGGGAGCCGGTCCGGCGGCGCGGGAGAAGTCGGTGAGCTTCCAGTCGCTGCCGCTCCAGCGCATGGTGACGGTCAGGGTGTACCAGTTCTCCGTCACCGGCTTGATCGAGTTGGCCCCCGCGAGGCCGACCAGCCCCGTGCACCAGACCTCGACCTTGGTCGCGGTGTCCGCGGAGTTGGTGGTCCTGGTGCCGACCGGGACGCTGCGGCTGACGAAGGTCAGGCCCTTGGGGGCCTTGCCCTGGGCGTCCAGGCCGAAGCCGGCCACGGTCTCCGGGCCGAAGGCCTTGTCGAGCCGCTCCTGGAGCTGCGGGGTGACGCTGGGGTCGGTGACGGTGGCGACCAGCGCATGCCGGCTGTCGGCCCGGAACATCTCCGCGCCGCCCAGCGCGACCGCGTAGTTGGCGGCGGCCGACTGCGCGCCCTGGTCGGTGTGCGGGAAGCCGCTGGCGACCCCGCCCGAGGTGGTGGTGACCGGCTCCCGGCCGCTGGCCGCGGTGTTGGCGGGGGCGGGCCCGCCCTTGCCGTCGGAGTCCGCGCCGGCCCCGTCGGCCGAGGTCTGGGAGCGGCCCGTCCCGGGGTCGGGCTTGCCGCGGTTGGCGACCGAGATCGCGAGAACCAGGAGGGTGACCACCACCAGGACGGCCAGCAGGGTCCGCAGCGGGCGCGGCTGACGGCCGCTCATCTGGTGGGAGGACTGTTCGGCGACCGGTAGCCGCGTGCGGGTGTGCGGCTGGTCGTCGGACAACGGCACGGCGGCCCTCCTGGTGCGGGGAGCCCGGGTGGGGCTCCGGTGGTGAAATACGACAGCCCCAGCAGACGCAGCAGGGCCGCTCCGCCGGGACGACTATCTGACCGTCAGATGGCCATGCCGTAGACAATGGTGAACAGGGTGCCGAGGGATCCGATGATGAACACGCCGGTCAGCCCGGCGATGATCAGCCCCTTGCCCTGTTCGGCGCTGAAGGTGTCCCTCATGGCGGTGGCGCCGATCCGCTGCTTGGCCGCACCCCAGACCGC
Source organism: Kitasatospora sp. NPDC048540 (assembly GCF_040651175.1). Taxonomy (NCBI): domain Bacteria; kingdom Bacillati; phylum Actinomycetota; class Actinomycetes; order Kitasatosporales; family Streptomycetaceae; genus Kitasatospora; species Kitasatospora sp. NPDC048540. Next base: position 16,791 of record NZ_JBEZIR010000045.1, on the reverse strand, counting down.
CAGGCCCAGGCAGGCCAGGATGGCCACGGCCATGATGACCTCCACCATCACCCGGGCCTCCGAGCCCAGGCTGGAGAACGGCCCCCAGTCCGGCGCGATCCCGCCGATGATGGTGTCGATATTGGCTTTCTTCGGCGGATCCTCCGCCAGGTACCCGATCACCTTGCTGTCCACGCTGCTCAGGTTCATTTCCATCTCACCGCCCGATCAGGCAAATTCAAGGCCCCGAACCAGGGTCGAGCGAAGGGGCCGGTCCTATTCTTGGCCAGATCTGATGTCGACTTGGCTACTTCTCGCGGATTGGTCGTGCGGGATGGGACACGTACGACAGGATGTCCACCGTACGAAGGATACGGCTCACTGTGAGTGTTCGCGATGATTGCGCTGAGCAACGCCTTCCTGGACACTGCTGACTGACGCTTCGTCGGGATGGTGCTGATGGTACTCCGCAAGGCACGCGCCGCCGCTGCCGCTGCGGCAGTTGTGACGGTCGGATTCGTCGGTCTGGTCACCGTGGGCACGTTCGCCGCGAGCGGCACGCCCCAGCAGGGCGGGAACAACCTCGCGCTCTCCAGCGGCACGGTGCCCGCGGCCTACCAGCCGCTGATCCAGAAATGGGGCACCCTCTGCCCCGAGATCTCCCCCCCGATGCTGGCCGCCCAGCTCTACCAGGAGAGCGGTTTCGACCCGGGCGCCCGCAGTCCCGCCAAGGCCTACGGGATGGCCCAGTTCCTGGAAGGCACCTGGGCGACCTACGGGACGGACGGGAACGGCGACGGCAGGCGGGACATCTGGGACGCCTCCGACGCCATCGCCTCCGCCGCCACTTACGACTGCGCCCTCGCCAAGGACGTCTCCAAGGTCCCCGGCGACCGCCAGGCCAATATGCTCGCCGCCTACAACGCGGGCCCGTACGCGGTGATAAACGCCGGCGGCATCCCCGCGTACAAGGAGACCCAGGGCTACGTCCGCAGCATCCAGGCGCTGGCCCGCAGCTTCACCGCGCCCACCACCGGGAGCGCGGTCGGCCTCTCCCGGCAAGCGGCCGGCGCGATCTACTTCGCCCAGACCAAACTCGGCACCCCGTACCTGTGGGGCGGCGAGGGACTGCCCTCGCAGAACGGCCGGTTCGACTGCTCCGGCCTCACCCAGTCCGCGTTCGAGAGCGTGGGCATCAAGCTGCCGCGGGTGGCCAACGACCAGTGGTACGCCGGCGAGCACCCCTCCCGGGACCAACTCCGGCCGGGCGACCTGGTCTTCTTCGCCAACGACCTGACCGACCCGCGCTCCATCCACCACGTCGGCATCTACGTCGGCGGCGGCTACATGATCGACGCACCGCACACCGGCGCGCTGGTCCGCTACGACACCATCGACCAGCGGGACTACATCGGCGCGACCCGGGTCACGCCGGACGGCGCGGAGGCGCTCCCGGTCCGCGGCGCCGACGGCAGCATCACCGGCGGCGGCGGCCCGAGCGGCGGCAACCAGTCCACCGGCGGCACCGGCCCGGCCGCCGCGGCCGCCCCGGCCGCCTCCGCCCCTCCCGCCGCAAGGGCGACCCCCACCGCACCCGCCACACCCGTCACCGGTCAACCACCGGCAAAGGTCTGACCCGCCGAATCCTCTTCGTGTGCGCGTCAAGTGGACGGTGAGTCAAGTTTCCATAACAGGGCCGGTGCCCGGAAACCTGGACACCGCCTCCGGCGTTCTTGCACGGTGGGCCGGACGTGGCCCACCGTGACGAGGGAGGGAGGTGTGGCGTGTCGACGCTGCTCGCCGACACGGTCGATCCCGATCTCGACCTGCTGCGCGTGGTCAACGGCCTGGCGGTCGCCTCGCCGGACTGGCTGACCGGACTGGTCTCCTGGGTCGGCGAGTACGGCATCCTGCTCGGCCTCGCGGCCGTCCTGCTGACCGCCTGGCTGCAGGCCCGCCGGTCGCCGGGCGCCCCGGTCGCCGTGGCCGGACTGCTCTGGGCGCCGCTCTCGGTCGCCCTGGCCGAGCTGGCCAACCTCCCCATCTCGGCGATCGTCGACCGGCCGCGCCCGTTCGTCGACCACCCCGAACTGGACGTTCTGGTCGAGGGCAAGGAGGGCACGCTGTCCTTCGTCAGCGACCACTCGGCGATGTCCATGGGCATCGCGGTGGCACTGATGCTGGTCAACCGCCGGCTCGGGCTGGTGGCGGGGGTGCTGGCCCTGCTGCAGGGCTTCTGCCGGATGTACATGGGCGTCCACTACCCGACCGATGTGATCGGCGGCTACGCGCTGGCCACCGCCGTGGTGCTGCTGCTGGCGCCGATCGCGATGGCCGTGCTGGTCCCGCTCTGCCATGCGGTGGCCCGGACGGCGGCCGCGCCGCTGATAGTCGCCGGTCCCCGCCCCGAGCGTCCCTCGCGGGGCCGCTCCGCCCGCGGCCGCCGCCGGTCGGCGTCCCGTCGGTCCCGGCCCGCCGCCGCCCGGGAGAGCACGGCGGACCACACCCCCGAACGCGACCTGGCGGCCTGAGGCCCCGGAGGCACGAGGCCTGCCACGGCGTCAGCTCCGCTGCCCGGCCGGATGATCGCCGGGGTGATCCCCCGGGTGGTCCCCCAGGTACTCGCTCAGGTGCTCGCTCAGGTGCTCGGCGGCGTCGCGTCTGGCCCGGTCCCGGGAGCGCCGGGCGGGGGCGAACCAGCCGCAGCTGCAGCTCGCGAAGGCGAAGGACCCGCGCTCGTCGACCGAGACCCGGTGCTCGGCGGCCGGTACCGGCCCGGACGGGTCGAGCACCGGCCCGGACGGATCGGGTGGCGCGCCGGACGGGGCCGGCAGCTCGCTGTACACGTGCCTCACGGTAACCCGATCCGCACCCGGCGCGCGACGACTTCCGCGCGCCCCCTTTGGCGTAACCCCTGAGCCGTCGGCTCGTTTCCCGGTGAAGCGCTCCGCCCACCCGGGGTGGTGGCTTGCCGGGCACCGTGCCCGAGGGGGTTGTGTCGAGAGTGAAGAAGCCGATCAAGAGCCGCCGGTCCGTGCCGCCCGTCCGGGCCGCCGCCGCGGTCGCGGTGCTGGCGGCCGCGCTGGCCGCCTGCGGTGGTGCCACGCACCCGCAGGGCAGCTCAGCGGACCAGCTGTCCGCCGATCCGCTGACCGCCGTCCGCAGCGCCGCCGACATCACCGGCCGCACCGGCTCCGTCCACCTGACCACCGAGCTGGTCACCGAGTCCGCGGACAAGAAGGCCGTCTTCACCGGCGTCGGCGGGTACGACTACGTGAAGCGGATCGGCCGGATGGAGATCACCGTCCCGCCCGGGGCCGCGACCACCGGCACGATCGTCGAGGTGGTCCTGCCCGGCACGGTCTACCTGCAGAACAGCGGCGCCAAGATCCCGGCCGGCAAGTTCGTCAAGCTGGACGTCCGCCAGCTGCCCGACGGGAACCTGGTCAGCAGCGGCGCCACCGATCCCGCCGTGGCCGCCGGCGCGCTGCGCGGTGTCCAGCGGGCCGACCTGGTGGGCACCGAGACGGTCGGCGGCGTGGAGCTGCAGCACTACAAGGGCACCCTCGACCTCGCCAAGGCCGCGGACGCGACCGGCGGGCGGGGTGCCGACTCGCTGCGGATGGGCGCCCAGACCTTCACCGTCAAGGAGGTCCCGTACGAGGCCTGGCTGGACGCGCAGGGCCGGCTGCACAAGGTGGTCGAGACCTTCGACTTCACCGGGGTCGCCGGGTCGAAGGCGGCGAAGGACCAGGTCAAGGTGGTCTCGACGGTCTCGCTCGGGGACTTCGGCAAGCCCGTCGAGGCGGCCGAGCCCGCCGCGGGCGACATCTACGCGATGCAGGGATCCGAGTCGCCGTCCGCGAAGTAGTCCGCGGTGCCGCACCCGCCCCGGCGGCGTCCCACCCGTTTCGGCGGCAGAGATGACCCGTCCGTGCCATGTGGGCGGGCGCCGAGCTGCCTACGCTGGACAGCCGGGGCTGCCATGGGGACCGGCAGGCGGCGCTGAAGGGGTGGTGGTGCAGGTGGCGTCCGCGGACGGCCGGGCAGGCGGCCACGACGAGACCGCGCTCGACGAGATCGAGTTGGCCGGGGAGCTGATGATCGCCGCGTCCACCAGTGCGGAGGACCGGCTGGCCACCGAGCAGATCGACGAGGTGCTGCTCGACCGCGCCCCCGAGCCGCGCCCGGGCGGACCGGGCGGCTGACCCCGGCCGGCCCGCGGCCGGGCGGCCGGGAGCACGCGGCCGCTCAGGACCGCAGCAGCCGGGCGACGGCCGCGGTGGCCTCCGCCACCTTGGCGTCCAGCTCCGCCCCGCCCTCCTCGGCCGCGGCGGCGACGCAGTGCCGCAGGTGCTCCTCCAGCAGCGACAGCGCGAAGGACTGCAGCGCCTTGGTGCCGGCCGAGACCTGGGTCAGGATGTCGATGCAGTAGACGTCCTCGTCGACCATCCGCTGCAGGCCCCGGATCTGCCCCTCGATCCGGCGCAGCCGCTTGAGGTGTTCGCTCTTCTGGGAGCTGTAGCCGTGCGGGCCGTGCCCACCGGACGCGGTTGCCGGGTGTCCGCCGACGCCCGCCCCACCGTCCTCGTGGTCGTGGTCCGCCGGGCCGGGGACACCGTCGCCGTGCGCCGGTCCGTCCTCGGTGCGCGTCGGGATCGTGGTCATCCGGCTCGCCTTCCGTCCTCGCTGCTCGGCCGTGCGGCTGCCCGCCCCGTGCCTGAGCTCCCAGTGTCCAACACCACGGGCCTGGACGGTGTTCCGCCGTCCGGGCGGGCGGTTCCCGGACCGGTGCTGCAGGGCAGGGGCAAACCGGCCGAGTTTGAGCCACACTGAGGCGTCACGTCAACCCCCGTTTGCACAGTTCTGACACCTTGCGCCTAGCATCGTTCAGTCCCGCCCCCGCACATCGGAGATTTCCGTGCGTTTTAGCCTGACCCCGAAGGAGACGAGCTTCTACGACATGTTCGCCGCGGCCGCGGAGAACCTGGTCGTGGGATCGAAGCTCCTGCTGGAACTGTTGGGAGCCGACGTGTCGGCCCGCGCGGACATCGTCGAGCGCATGCGCGCCGCCGAGCACGCGGGCGACGACACCACCCATGCCGTGTTCCACCAGCTGAACTCCTCGTTCATCACGCCCTTCGACCGCGAGGACATCTACAGCCTCGCCTCCTCGCTGGACGACATCATGGACTTCATGGAGGAGGCCGTCGACCTGGTCGTCCTCTACGACATCGAGACCCTGCCCAAGGGTGTCGAGCAGCAGATCGAGGTGCTGGCCCGGGCGGCCGAGCTGACCGCCGGCGCGATGCCGCACCTGCGGTCGATGGAGAACCTCACCGAGTACTGGATCGAGGTCAACCGGCTGGAGAACCAGGCGGACCAGATCCACCGCAAGCTGCTCGCCCACCTGTTCAGCGGCCAGTACGACGCGATCGAGGTGCTCAAGCTGAAGCAGGTCGTCGACGTCCTGGAGGAGGCGGCCGACGCGTTCGAGCACGTGGCCAACACGGTGGAGACCATCGCGGTCAAGGAGTCCTGACCGGCGTGGACACCGCAGCACTCATCGCCGTCCTCGGCGTTGCCTTCTTCTTCACGTACACCAACGGCTTCCACGACTCCGCGAACGCCATCGCGACCTCGGTCTCCACCCGGGCGCTGACCCCCAAGGTCGCGCTGGCGATGGCGGCCGTGATGAACCTGGCCGGTGCCTTCCTCGGCAGCGGCGTGGCACACACCGTCTCCAGCGGCATCATCGAGACGCCGACCGGCCGGCAGGGGATGGGCATCCTGTTCGCCGCCCTGGTCGGCGCCATCGCCTGGAACCTCACCACCTGGTACTTCGGCCTGCCCTCCTCGTCCTCGCACGCGCTGTTCGGCGGCATGGTCGGCGCGGCGCTGGCCGGCGGCACCGAGGTGATCTGGTCCGGCGTGCTGGGCAAGATCGTCATTCCGATGTTCGTCTCGCCGGTGGTCGGCCTGATCTGCGGCTACCTGGTGATGCTGGCGATCCTGTGGATCTTCCGCAGGGCCAACCCGCACCGGGCCAAGCGCAACTTCCGGGTCGCCCAGACCGCCTCGGCCGCCGCCATGGCCCTGGCGCACGGCCTCCAGGACGCCCAGAAGACCATGGGCATCGTGGTGATGGCGCTGACCATCTCGGGCCACCAGTCGACCGGTGACATCCCGATCTGGGTCAAGGTCTCCTGTGCCACCGCCCTGTCGCTGGGCACCTACGCGGGTGGCTGGCGGATCATGCGGACCCTCGGCCGGAAGATCATCGAGCTGGACCCGCCGCAGGGTTTCGCGGCCGAGGCCACCGCGTCCACGATCATGTACGTCACCTCGTTCGTCTACAAGGCGCCGATCTCCACCACCCATGTGATCACCTCCGCGATCATGGGTGTGGGCGCCACCAAGCGGCTGCGCGCGGTCCGCTGGGGGGTCGCCAAGAACATCGTGCTCGGCTGGTTCATCACCATGCCGGCCGCCGCGCTGGTGGCCGCGCTGATCTACGCGGTCGTGCACGGGGTCTTCGCCTGACCCCACCACCGGCAGGAAACAGGAAAGCGGAAGGGCCCGCCCCCACGTCTCGGGGGCGGGCCCTTCTCAGTGCTCCGCGGCGGCACCGCCATGCAGCGCCGCGGAGCAGTCACTCGCCGCCGGTCCCGGGCGCCGGGTGGCGCCAGGTTCCGGGACGGGGGCTCGCGGCCGGTCCGATCAGCCGAAGCGGCCCGAGATGTAGTCCTCGGTGGCCTGGACCGACGGGTTGGAGAAGATCCGCTGGGTGTCGTCCAGCTCGATCAGCTTGCCCGGCTGGCCGACACCGGCCAGGTTGAAGAAGGCGGTGCGGTCACTGACGCGGGCCGCCTGCTGCATGTTGTGGGTCACGATGACGATCGTGTACTGGGTCTTCAGCTCGCCGATCAGGTCCTCGATGGCGAGGGTGGAGATCGGGTCGAGGGCCGAGCAGGGCTCGTCCATCAGCAGGACCTGCGGCTCGACCGCGATGGCGCGGGCGATGCACAGCCGCTGCTGCTGGCCGCCGGAGAGGCCGGCGCCCGGCTTGTTGAGGCGGTCCTTGACCTCGTTCCAGAGGTTGGCGCCCTTGAGCGACTTCTCGACCACGCCGTCCAGCACGGACTTCTTCTTGACGCCCGCCAGCTTGAGACCGGCCACCACGTTGTCGTAGATGGACATGGTCGGGAACGGGTTCGGCCGCTGGAACACCATGCCGACCGAGCGCCGCACGGCGACCGGGTCGACGTTGGAGCCGTACAGGTTCTCGTCGTCGAGCATCACCTTGCCCTCGACCCGGGCACCGGGGATGACCTCGTGCATCCGGTTCAGGGTCCGCAGGAAGGTCGACTTGCCGCAGCCGGAGGGGCCGATGAAGGCCGTCACCGAGCGGGGCTCGACGGTCATCGAGATGTCCTCGATGGCCTTGGTGGTGCCGTAGAACGCGGACAGTCCGCTGACGTCGATGCGCTTTGCCATGATCTTTCGTCTTCTCTCGTCGTCTCGTACGTCAGTCGGTGTCAGTGCCCGGCCTTGGGCGAACGCCAGCGGGCGATGCCGCGCGCGACGAGGTTGAGCCCCATCACGAAGGCGATCAGCACCAGCGCGGCACCCCAGGCGCGGTCGTAGCCGTACTCGTTGTTGACCACGGTGTACTGCTGCCAGATGTACAGCGGCAGGGACTGCTGCGGGTCACTGAACGGGTTGTTGTTGATGACGTCACTGCCGAACACCAGCATCAGGACCGGCGCCGTCTCGCCCGTGATGCGGGCGACGGCCAGCATCACGCCGGTGGTGATGCCACCGATCGCGGTCGGGATGACGATCCGGACGATGGTCTTCCACTTCGGCACACCGAGTGCGTACGAGGCTTCGCGCAGCTCGTTCGGGACGAGCTTGAGCATCTCCTCGGCGGAGCGGACGACGACCGGGATCATCAGGATCGCCAGCGCCAGGCTGCCGGAGAAGCCCGAGTAGCCCTGCTTGAACATGGTCCAGATCGAGAAGATGAACAGACCGGCGACGATCGACGGGACACCCGTCATGACGTCGACGAAGAAGGTGACCGCCTTGGCCAGCCGGCCCCGGCCGTACTCGACCAGGTAGACGGCGGTCAGCAGGCCGATCGGGGCGGCGATCAGGGTCGCCAGGAGCACCTGCTCCAGGGTGCCGATGATGGCGTGGTAGATACCGCCGTCGGCCGTGGTGGAGGCCACCACGCCCTTCATCGAGTGGGTCAGGAAGTCGCCGTTGATGGCGCCGATGCCCTGCTGGACGGTGTAGAAGGTCAGCGCGCCGAGCGGCACGACCGCCAGGATGAAGGCCACCCACACCACCGAGGTGGCGAAGCGGTCCTTGGCCTGCCGACGGCCCTCGACCTTGGCCGCGAGGCCGTAGCTGATGGCCAGGAAGAGCAGGGCGGCGATCAGGCCCCACTGGATGTGGCTGGCCAGACCGGCGCCCGCGCCGATGGCGCAGCCGAGGGCGATGGCGAGCACGGCCACCCCGGCGGGCGCCCAACGGGGCAGCCGGGCGGTGGTCAGGTCGCGGCGCAGCAGCGGAGCCGGCGCGGTAGTCGTTGCGGCGCTCATGCGTTGGCCCCCGAGTACTCCTTGCGGCGGGCGATGATCATGCGGGCCGCACCGTTCACCAGCAGGGTGATCACGAACAGGACGAGGCCGGAGGCCATCAGGGCGTCACGCCCGAACGGCTGGGACTCGTTGAACTTCAGGGCGATGTTCTGGGCGAAGGTGCCGCCGCCCGGGTCGAGCAGGTGCAGCGACAGCTGGCTGTTGCTGGAGAGCACGATGGCGACCGCGATGGTCTCGCCGAGCGCGCGGCCGAGGCCGAGCATCGAGGCGGAGATGATGCCGGGGCGGCCGAAGGGCAGCACCGCGGTGCGGATCATCTCCCAGCGGGTGGCACCGAGGGCGAGGGCCGCCTCCTCGTGCATCCGCGGGACCTGCCGGAAGACCTCGCGGGTGACCGCGGTGATGATCGGCAGGACCATGATCGCCAGCAGGATGCCGACCGTGAACAGGTTGCGCGCCGGGGCGCCGTTCTTGGTCTGGTCGAAGATGTACGTCCAGCCGAGGTACTCGTTCAGCCAGCTGGTCAGACCGTCCATGTGCGGCACCAGGAAGAGCACGCCCCACAGGCCGTAGACGATGCTGGGGACGGCCGCGAGCAGGTCCACCAGGTAGGCGAACGGCTGCGCGATCCGGCGCGGCGCGTAGTGCGAGATGAACAGCGCGATGCCGACCGCCACCGGAACCGCGATCAGCATCGCGATCAGTGCGCTGACCAGCGTGCCGAAGGCCAGGACCGCGATGCCGAAGACCGGCTTCACGCCGTCCGGGGTCCACTCGAAGGTGGTGAGGAAGTTGCCCTCGTTCTTGCCCAGGGCGAGCGCGGAGCGGTAGGCCAGGAAGCCCGCGATGGCGGCCATGATGACCAGCAGCAGGATGCCTGCACCACGGGAGAAGTTGAAGAAAACCTTGTCGCCGAAGCGGCTGTCGCGCCTGCTCCGGCCGGCCCTGCCCTGGGACGTGGCAGGGGGTGATGAAGTCATGGTCGTTTTACTCCGGTCTGGCGGCGCTGCCCCGGCGAGGGGCGGCACCAATGGCGGCGGTGCCCCGGACGTGTGTGGCGGTGGATCGGAACCCGGATACCCGGCGGGGCGGCCCCGCCCCCTCCTGCGGGGGCCGCCCTGCCGGTGTCACCCGAGGGGTCAGGCCAGGGTCGGGATGACGGCCTGGACCTTGGTGGACAGCTCCTTCGGCAGCGGCACGTAACCGGCCTGGCCGATGGCCTGCTGGCCGGTGTCGCTGATGGTGTAGGTCAGGAAGGACTTCAGCAGGTCGAGGCTGTCGGCCTTGTTGCCCTTGTCGCAGGCGATCTCGTAGGTGACCAGGACGATCGGGTAGGCACCCTCGTCCTTGGTCGCGTAGTCGAGGGTCAGCGCCAGGTCGCTGCCGGTGCCCGCGATCTTCGCCTTGGCGAAGGTGGTGGCGCCGTTGGCGGCGGTGGCCTCGACCGGCTTGCTGGCGCCGGTGCTGATGGCGGCGCTGTTCAGCTTGTTGGTCTGGGCGAAGGAGAGCTCGACGTAGCTGATCGAGTTCTTGACCTGCTTGACCTGCGCGGAGACACCGGCGCTGCCGTTGGCGGACTGGCCGCCCTTGCCGGCCCAGGTCTTCGCGGCCGGGTAGGCCCACGCGCCGCCGCCGGCCTTGGCCAGGTACTTGGTCAGGTTCTCGGTGGTGCCCGAGTCGTCCGAGCGGTGGATCGCCTGGATCTCGGCGTCCGGCAGCTTCGCACCCGGGTTCAGGGCGGCGATGGCCGGGTCGTTCCACTTGGTGATCTGCGAGTCGAAGATCTTCGCGATGGTCGGGCCGTCGAGGACGAGCTTGTCGACACCGTCGACGTTGAAGACGACCGAGATCAGACCGCCGACCATCGGCAGGTTGACGCCCTGGCCTCCGGTGCAGACCGCCTTCGAGGCGTCGACCTCGGCCGGCTTGAGCGCCGAGTCGGAGCCGGCGAAGGCCACCTTGCCCTGGTTGAACTGCTGGATGCCGGCGCCCGAGCCGACCGCACCGTAGGTGATCGTGGTGCCGGAGCAGGCGCTGCCGTAGGCGGCCTTCCAGACATCGACGGCGTTGCCCTGCGCGGTGGAGCCGGCGCCGAGCAGCTGGCCGCCCTTGGCACAGGCGATCGCGGCGGCGGGGGCGGCCGAACCGGAGGAGGAGCCGCCGGCGGCGGTCTTGGTGTTGTCGTCGGTACCGCACGCGGCGAGCGACAGCGAGCTGACGAGCGCCACGGCACCGATGGCGAGGGCCTTGGAGCGGCCGTTCCGCTGGAGCTTCACAGGGTGTCCCTTTCTGAGGCATCGCCCGCGTCAGAACCGACCCCGTCGGGGCAGGCAGCGCGGGTTTTGCTGTGGTCCGGGGCCTGTTCGGCCCTCCGGTAGTCCCGAAGTTAAGCCGGGCAGGTGACGCATCAGGCGGTCGCAAATGAACGGGGAGTGAACCTCGGACGGATGGCAGGAAACTGCGGCCGGTAGTAACGGTTGCGTCACGAGCAGGGCGCAGCGAGATCACCCGGACAGCGCAAGATCAACGCCGCCGCCACCGGGCGTGACCGGAGCCTCGCGCTCAGAGCCTGCGGACGTCCTCGCCGAGCGCCTCCAGCAGCGCGTCCACCAGCACCCGGTCCCGGACGTGCGTCAGCCGCTCCCTCGCCTTGCGCGGCGACAGCCACTCCAACCGGTCCACCTCACGGTTGGGGGCGAAGGCCCCCGCGGTCGCCACCGCCGCCCAGTACCGCACCTCCTTGGGCCGCCCGCCGACCCGGTAGTGCTGGGCGGGCAGCTCGGTGCCGAGCCGGCACTCGAAACCGGTCTCCTCGCGCACCTCGCGCAGCACCGCCGCCCGCCAGCCCTCACCCGGCTCCAGCTTGCCCTTCGGCAGGCTCCAGTCGTCGTACTTGGGCCGGTGCACCAGCGCCAGGCGCGGCTTCTTGCGCCGCCGCCCGTTCTTGGCCACCGGCCCCGGCACCCAAAGCACCGCCCCGGCCGCCAGGATCGTCGACCTCTCCGGCCCCACCCGTCGCGGCACCGGCCGGGCACCCCCGCTCCGGGGTCCGGCGTACTGGTCGCGGGCCGCGCCGTGCGCGGCGTTCAGGCGGTTGCCCATTCATGCCATCCGTGGTGCCGGGAGGCCCTCTCCACCGCCGAGGCCGGCCGACAGGCCCGGCCACCGGCGGCCGAAGGCGTACCTGGCCGCCTCCACCTCCAGTCGTTGATCAGCATGCACCACCCCGAGCACGTAGGCCGTCGCCGGGGTGATCCTCGGCGTACGCGCCGCGGTCGAGGCCGTCACCGCCGCGTCCGCGGCCTCCCGGTGCCGGTCCAGCACCCCGTTCAGCTCGTCCAGCTCGGGCAGCGCGCTGCCGCACACCTCCAACGCGTACCTGGCCCGCTTCACCAGGATCCGCACCCGGTGCCACGGCGCGTCGTCGGCCGCCAGCGCGGCGTCCGCGTCCAGCACCGGCCCCCGGGCCTCGGGCACGGTGGCCAGCCGGTGCAGCCCGTCCCCGCCGTACGGGGTCGCCGCCCGGCTCAGCGGCAGCCGCTCCACACCCGCCAGCAGCGCCGACAGCGCCCCCGCCGCCTGCCCGGGCAGCTCGGTGGCGGGCCGGCCCGCCACCGCACCCGCCAGCGGCACGTCACCGGCCAGCAGGGTCATCCGGTCCGCCAGCGCGTGCAGCCGCGCGGAGCGCAGCTCCTGCAGCAGCGCGGTGTGCGCCCTGGTCCTCGCCAGCGTCAGCTGCCGCTCCAGCAGCGCCCTCGCCTTGGGCGCGCCCGCGTGCCCGGCCAGCATCCCCGGCGCCTGGGCGTCGGTGTCCCCCAGCGAGTCCACGGCCGCCAGCAGCCGGGCCGCCCGGCGCTGGTGCGCCGGCTCCTGCCCCAGCAGGTCGAGCAGCCAGCGCAGCTCCGCCCTGGTGTCCTGCGCCCACTGCGGCTCGAAGGCGTCGCCGAAGGTGTGCAGCGCTCCGCCGACCCGCCGGACCGCCCCCAGCAGGTCGCCCGCGGCCGCCGCCGACGCCGGAAGCGCGCCGGGTCTCGACGCGGCCTCGCCGACCGTCTGCGGCAGAGCACGCAGGAACACCCCCGCCTGGGCGGTGAGGTAGCCGGCAAGAACCTCCCCGACGGTCGCCGCGGAGTTCACGGCTGCCGTGGTCGGCGCTTCGGTCATGGCACTGCTCTCCCCGATGTGGTCCCGGGCCCACGCCGTGGCGATGGACCCGGGGCTGGTGTCCGGTGCTCCCACGCTGCCCCGGCCGAAGCCGTCAGCGCGTCCCCGACGAACTGCGGTTGCGGCGGCGCGAGTCGATCAACAGGTCCTGGACGTGCCGCAGCGGCCGCCCGTCCGCGTCCAGCGCGCGCCGGGTCCAGCTGCCGTCCGCGCCCAGGTGCCAGGACTGCGTCTCGTCCGACATCCCGAGGTCCAGCAGGCCGGACAGCTCCGCCCGGTGCGCCTGGTCGGCCACCCGCACCAGGGCCTCGATCCGGCGGTCCAGGTTGCGGTGCATCATGTCGGCGCTGCCGAACCACACCTCCGGATCGCCCCCGTTGCCGAACACGAAGACCCGCGAGTGCTCCAGGAACCGGCCCAGGATGCTGCGGACCCGGATGTTCTCGCTCAGCCCGGCCACGCCCGGCCGGATCGCGCAGATGCCGCGCACCCACACGTCCACCGGCACCCCGGCCTGCGAGGCCCGGTAGAGCGCGTCGATCAGCTGCTCGTCGACGATCGAGTTGACCTTGAGCTTCACGTACGCCGGGCGCCCGGCCCGGTGGTGCGCGATCTCCGCGTTGATCCGCGAGACCAGCCCGTCCCGCAGCCCGCGCGGCGCGGTCAGCAGACGGCGGTAGGACTCGCGGCGCGAGTAGCCGGACAGCCGGTTGAACAGGTCCGACAGGTCCGCCCCGACCTGCTGGTCGGCGGTCAGCAGCCCCAGGTCCTCGTACAGCCGGGCGGTCTTGGGGTGGTAGTTGCCGGTGCCGACGTGCGAGTACCGGCGGAGCGTGTCGCCCTCCTGCCGGACCACCAGGGACAGCTTGCAGTGCGTCTTCAGGCCGATCAGCCCGTAGACCACGTGGCAGCCGGCCTCCTCCAGCTTGCGGGCCCACTTGATGTTGGCCTGCTCGTCGAACCGCGCCTTGATCTCGACCAGCACCAGCACCTGCTTGCCGGACTCCGCGGCGTCGGTCAGCGCGTCGACGATCGGCGAGTCACCGGAGGTCCGGTACAGCGTCTGCTTGATCGCCAGGACGTGCGGGTCCGCCGCGGCCTGCTCCAGGAAGGCCTGAACCGAGGTGGAGAAGCTGTCGTACGGGTGGTGCAGCAGCACGTCCCGCTCGCGCATCGCGGCGAAGATGTCCGGCTGCGAGGCGGACTCCACGTCGGTCAGCCCGCGCGCCGTGCCCGCCACGAACTTCGGGTACTTCAGCTCCGGCCGCTCCAGGTCCGCGAAGCCGAACAGCCCGGTCAGGTCGAGCGGGCCGGGCAACGGGAAGACCTCCGCCTCGGTGATGTTCAGCTCCCGGATCAGCAGGTCCAGGATGTACGGGTCGATCGACTCCTCGACCTCCAGGCGCACCGGCGGGCCGAAGCGGCGCCGCATCAGCTCCTTCTCCAGCGCCTTGAGGATGTTCTCGGTGTCGTCCTCCTCCACCTCCAAGTCCTCGTTGCGAGTGACCCGGAAGGCGTGGTGCGCCAGCACCTCCATCCCCGGGAAGAGCTCCTCCAGGTGCGCGCCCATCACGTCCTCGAGCGGCACGTACCGCTGCGGGGACGCCTCCAGGAAGCGCGGCAGCGACTGCGGCACCTTCACCCGGGCGAAGTGCTTGTGCCCGGAGACCGGGTTGCGCACCACCACCGCGAGGTTCAGGCTCAGCCCCGATATGTACGGGAACGGGTGGGCCGGGTCCACCGCCAGCGGGGTGAGCACGGGGAAGATCTGCTGCCGGAACAGGGCGTGCAGCCGGGACTGGTCCTTGTCCGCCAGCTCCGGCCAGCGGACCAACTCGATGCCCTCGGCGGCCAGGTCCGGCAGCACCTCCTGCTGGAAGGTGGCCGCGTGACGGGCCATCAGCTCCCGGGAGCGGCGCCAGATCAGGTCGAGCACCTCGCGCGGCTGCAGCCCGGACGCGGACTTCTGCGCGACCCCGGTGGCGATCCGGCGCTTCAGCCCGGCCACCCGGACCATGAAGAACTCGTCCAGGTTGGACGCGAAGATCGCCAGGAACTTGGCCCGCTCCAGCAGCGGGATGTTCGGGTCCTCCGCGAGTTCGAGCACCCGCTCGTTGAACGCCAGCCAGCTGCGCTCGCGGTCCAGGAAGCGGCCCTCAGGCAGCTCCTCGACCCCGGACTCGGCCGACGGGCCCGCGGACGCACCGGCGGCGCCGGCGACGGGCTGCTGCCCGTCCTCGGCCGCCAGGCCCAGCGCGAGGCCTGCGGGAAGGGCCGCGGCGGGCGTCGGCGGCGCGGCGGGCGTCCGGCCGGGCGCGGCCGACGTCCCGGTCACGGCGCGCTTGGCCGGCGTGGCCGTGCGCTTGGCCGCGCCGCGCTTGGCGGGGGAGGCCTTCTTCGCCGCGGCCGGCGTGGCCCGCTTCGCCGTCCGGGGCCGGGCCGGGGCCTTCGCCTCGTCCTGGCCGGTGGCCGTCACGCCCGCGCCGCCGCTGTCGCCGGCCGGCGGGGCAGCCGGATCCGCGCCCGCGCCCGGGCCGGCGCCCTGGGCGCTGGGCGACGACGACAGCGGGGCGGAGACAGGCCGAGGGATGCTCATCGTGTTCAGCTCCTCCTGCAGGGCGAAGTCCTGGCCGTACGGCACACCGACGGTGCGCTCACTGCCCTCGTCCCGCGGCACCGGCGCCCACCCGCCGGAGCCGGCCGGAGAGACGGCCGGTCGGTGGGCGGTACGTGGACGAGGCACTTCGGGCTTCATCCTGTGATCTTCGCGGTGTCAATTGAATCCACGGTAAACACCGCATGGCCGGGAGGAAAGCTGAGTCGGTCACCCCTGGGGGTGGATCCGGACCTGCTGTCCGGCACCGGCGGCCGCGGACTGAACGCGGTACATCAGGTCCACTTCGTGGATGGTGAACCCCAACCTCTCGTATACCCGCAACGCGGCCGGATTGTCGGCGTCCACGTACAGCAGCACCGCCGGCACCTTCCGCTCCAGCAGCAGGTGGCGCAGGCCCGCCGCGGTCAGCACCCGCCCGAGACCACTGCCCTGCTCGCCCGGGGCCACCCCGACGACGTACACCTCGCCTAGGCCGTCCGGGTGCACCTTGGTCCAGTGGAAGCCCACGGGCTCCCCGTCCCGGACCGCCAGGAAGAAGCCGTCCGCGTCGAACCAGGGCTCGGCCAGCCGGTCGGCCAGGTCCGCGCCGGTCCAGCTGCCCTGCTCGGGGTGGTGGGCGAAGGCCAGCGCGTTCAGCCGCAGCCAGGCCTCGTCGTCCTCACCGGGACGGAAGGTACGGAGCTCGATCCCGGCCGGCAGCGGCACCTGCGCCGGAACCTCACCGGTCCGCCGCAGCTGCCGCAGCTCGCGCACCAGCTCGGCGCCGTACACCTCCGCCAGGCGGGCCGCGGCCGGGTGGCCCCCGTGTGCCCAGAAGTCGACCCAGGTCCCCGGCCCGGCGACCGCCAGCACCTGGTCGACCAGCCGGTGACCCAGCCCCCGGCCGCGCAGCTGCGGCACCACCGCGAGCTCGGCCGAGGCCGCGGCCTGCCCGGAGCCCTCCAGCTGGGCATACCCGGCGGGGGCGTCCGCGTACGTCTGGACGAGATGGCGGACACCCGGGCGCGGGCTGTCCGCCTTGATCCGCAGCCGGCCCGCCTCCGACACGGCGTCCCGTCCGTCGGCCTCGGCGACCGAGGTCAGTACGGTCCTGGCCACATCGAGCTGTTCCGGAGTGAGTGAGTCCGTCGCCAGGATCCGGCCCTGGTCGTCGGCGCGCGAAGTGTGCTCAGCGGTCTCCATATCAGCGACCTTACGCCGCATCAGCTCCGGCCCACCGGGCACCCGGCCCGGAGCCCGGGCGGTGAAAATGATCGAGCCGGAAATGACCGGGCCCGGAAATGCGAGAAGCCCCTCCGGGGAACCCGGAGGGGCTTCTACTGAAGAATTGTTCGGCGGCGTCCTACTCTCCCACAGGGTCCCCCCTGCAGTACCATCGGCGCTATGAGGCTTAGCTTCCGGGTTCGGAATGTAACCGGGCGT
>NZ_JBEZIR010000044.1:0-63170 GCF_040651175.1 Kitasatospora sp. NPDC048540 | reverse complement strand
ACATCACCGTACCGATGGGTGTACCCATGATGTCCGCGATCTCCTTGTACGCAAAGCCCTCTACGTCCGCGAGATACACCGCGATGCGGAATTGCCCGCGGCCGCCGCTCGGTGTGCGGGCCCGGGAGGCCCTGGGGTCAGAAGAAGACCGAGCGCCGCTGCACCAGCAGCTTGTAGAGCGTGTGCTGGATGGTCTCGCGGACCTGGTCGGTGAGGTCGAAGACCAGCATCGGGTCGTCCGCGGCCTCCTTGGGGTAGCCGTCGGTCGGGATCGGCTCGCCGAACTGGATGGTCCACTTGGTCGGCAGCGGGACCGCCCCGAGCGGGCCGAGCCAGGGGAAGGTCGGCGTGATCGGCAGGTACGGCAGGCCGAGCAGCCGGGCCAGCGTCTTGAAGTTGCCGATCATCGGGTAGGTCTCCTCGGCCCCGACGATCGAGCAGGGCACGATCGGCACCTGGGCGCGCAGGGCCGAGGCGACGAACCCGCCGCGGCCGAAGCGCTGCAGCTTGTACCGGTCGGCGAAGGGCTTGCCGATGCCCTTGAAGCCCTCCGGCCAGACCCCGACCACCTCGCCGCGCTCCAGCAGGGTCTGCGCATCCTCGTTGCAGGCGAGGGTGTGGCCGGCCTTGCGGGCGAGCTCCCCGACCACCGGGAGGACGAAGACCAGGTCGGCGGCGAGCATCCGCAGGTGGCGCCGGGACGGGTGGTGGTCGTGCACCGCGACCTGGGTCATCAGGGCGTCCAGCGGGACCGTGCCGGAGTGGTTGGCGACGATCAGCACGCCGCCCTCGGCGGGGACGTTCTCGATGCCCCGGACCTCGATCCGGAAGTACTTCTCGGCGAGCGGCCGCAGCAGCGAGAGGAAGACCTCCTCGGTGAGCTCCTCGTCGAAGCCGAAGTCGTCCACCTCGTAGTCGCCGGTGATCCGGCGCCGCAGGAAGGACAGGCCGCCGGCGGCCCGGCCCTCCCAGCCCTTGCCGAGCAGCCGGGTGGCGGTGTCGCCGAGCGGGCCGGCCAGCGCGCCGCCGACGGCGTCGGCGAGCCGGTCGGCCAGCGCGGGGCGGCCGGCCTGCCAGCTGGGCGCGCACTCGATCGGGATGACCTTGGCCTCGCCGACGGCGTGGTTCCTGGCGGCAGTCATCGCGGCATCGGCTCCTCGGTGTGGTGGCCCGTGGTGGGGTGGCGGCCGTCCGGGCCGAGCAGGGCGGCCAGCCGGTCGGTGACGGCGGTCAGGCGTTCGGGCGGCAGCAGGCCGGCCGACTGGGCGGCGGCGAAGTCGGCGAAGGCCTGCGGGGTGGTCCGGCCGGGGGTGAAGCCGAAGGTCTCCCGGAGCTTGGCGGTGTCGACCACCCGGCCGTGGCTGAGCAGCTGGATCTGCTCGGGTGACATGTCGGCGAGCCTGGTCTGCCGGACCAGGCCGGCCACCAGGTTGAGGGCGGGCCGCAGCAGCGGGACGGTCGGCCGGCCGAGCCGGCGGGCGCACTGGGAGAGCAGCAGGACACCGTCCCCGGCGACGTTGAAGGTGCCGGTGTTGGTGGTGCCCGGCCGGGGTTCGGCCGCGGCCAGCCGGAGTACCTCGATCGCGTCGTCCTCGTGGACGAACTGCAGCCGGGGGTCGCGGCCGAACACGGTCGGCAGCAGCGGGAGCGCGAAGTAGGCGCTGAGCGGGGTGTCGCCGGCCGGGCCGACGATGTTGGCGAACCGCAGCACGGTGACGGCGACGTCGGGCCTGCGCCGGGAGAAGCCGCGGACGTAGCCCTCGACCTCGGCGGCGTCCCGGGCGAAGCCGCCGGGCGGCAGCTCCTTGGGCTGCATGCCCTCGGCGAAGACGGCCGGGTCGCGGGGCGCGGAGCCGTACACGGCGGTGGTGGACTTCACCACCAGCCGGCGCAGACCGGGCGCCTTCTGGCAGGCACCGAGCAGCTGCATGGTGCCGATGACGTTGGTCTCCTTGACGGCGCTGCGGCCGCCCCCGCCCATCGCGCTGACGTTGAGGTGGACCACCGTGTCGACCTGGTGCTCGGCGATCACCCGGGCGACCGCGGGCCGGCGCAGGTCCAGCCGGGTGAAGGCGACCCCGGGCGGCAGCTCGCCGGGCGGTGGCTGGACGTCGACCCCGACGACCCGGTCGACCCCGGGCGCGGCGGCGATCCCGGCTGCGAACCGGGCACCCAGATGGCGGGCGACTCCCGTGACGAGCACGACCTTGCCCACGTGTCCGTGTCCTCCTTCGTCCCGTCCCTGTCCGAAACCGTACCGCGCCGGGATTTCCCGGACGCCGACACGCCCGAGGGACGAGAAGGGGCGGGCCGGAAACACGACTGCCCGCCCCGGCGGAGCCGGGACGGGCAGTGCACACACCTGGTACGCGAGAGCGACCGTGGGCGGGCTGACTCCCGCGCGAAACGGGGCAAGCGCCAGCCGAGGTGTTACTTCTTGTTGCGACGCTGAACGCGAGTCCTCTTCAGAAGCTTGCGGTGCTTCTTCTTGGCCATACGCTTGCGACGCTTCTTGATGACAGAGCCCACGGAACAACCCTCGCTCACTCGGACCCACGCCCGTGAGAGACGGGAGTCCATACGACTGACGGAGGGCCTAGCCTACCCCCCGCTTCGCGTAAGCCGTAATCGTGCCCCGACCGAGGCCCTGAGCCGTGTCCGGACTACGCGCTCTGCAGCCGGACGTAGGACTCCTTGAGGTAGTCGTGGACCTCCTTCTCGGGGACCCGGAAGGAGCGGCCGACCCTGATGGCCGGAAGCTCTCCGCTGTGCACCAGGCGGTACACCGTCATCTTCGACACCCGCATGACCGCGGCCACCTCGGCCACGGTCAGGAAGACGACATCCTGGAGGGGGCGTTCGCCGGAACTCATGACCTCACCCGACCCTTACCCGTGTGCAAGGCACCGGCTTCCCCTCCGGTGACTCCACCGGCACACGTGTATCCCCAGAGTAGTTATGGGTGGTACCAGTGGGAAGAGGGGGAAGCTCACTCCTTGTACGGTGCGAGATCCGCCTGTTGCAGTACGTAGTCGCTCAGCGGTCTGTAGCACTCGGGGGGAGATCCGTCGTCCACCGGGACCACCACCGCGACCTCGCGCTCGGCCTCGGCGACGAACGGCGCCGGGTCGTTGGAGTCGGCGATCCCGGCGGCCGGGACACCGAGCCGGCCGGCCCCGCAGAGCCAGCCGTGGTCGCCCAGCACCAGGCCCGGCAAGGGGTGTCCGGTCCCGGCGAGCCGGTCGAGGACCAGCCGGACCGGTTGCGCGGAGTGGGTGTGCAGCAGCTCCCCGCGGCCGCGGTCGAGTCTGCCACCACGCGCCGATCCCCCGTCAAGACCCCGGACCACGGCGACCGGTCCGCGGTAGTCGAGCACGCAGCTGCGCTCGCCCTCCGGGGTGGGCTCACGGAAGCGCGTACCGCGCGCGGGAGTGAGCAGAGTGCAGCCGGCTGCTTCGAGCGCCCTGGCGATGGAGGTGTGAAACTCCGTCAGCCTGGTCGGGTGGCCGGTGCCGGCCAGCACGGTGGCCCGGCGTCGGGCGACGGAGCGCAGCAGCGCGGCCATCCGGTCGAGGGCGTCCAGGGTGAGGTCCGGGTCGATGGTGTCGGGGCCTTGGCCGCGGCCGAAGTCCGGGTCGACGCCGCAGCGCTCGGCCATCAGGGCGAGCACGGCGCCGGGACCCCAGCGGCCCTGGGGGGCCAGTCCCATCAGGGCGGTGGGGTCGCCCTGCCCGAACAGCCGGTAGCTGCGGAGGTTCTTCTGCCGGCTGGTCGGGATGTTCCCGCCGGCCAGCCGGCGGTGCAGCAGGTGGGCGCGCAGCGCCGCACGGGCGCTGTCGACGGGCGCGGGGCGGGGATTCACGGGATCAGGCCGTGGTGCGGGAGGACGGCGCGGCGGGCCGCCAGGATGGCCTGGTCGAGACGGTCCCCGGGGTCGTAGCCGTGGTCGTGGAAGTCCCGCCAGTGCGGTTCCACGCCGTCGGTCATCCGCAGCGGGGCCTGCTGCCGGGTGCGCCGGTAGACCTCGGCGCGCCACTGCGGCGGGGTCTCGGCGGCCGGGTCGACGGGGCGGCCGGCGGCGGTGGCGACCAGGTGGGTCCAGGCTCTCGGGACCACGTCGACCACGGCGTACCCGCCGCCGCCGAGCGCCAGCCAGCGGCCGTCGGCGTGCTCGTGGGCCAGCTGGTGCAGGGCCTCGGTGACCAGGCGCTGGGCGTCCAGCGAGACCGCGAGGTGGGCGAGGGGGTCCTCGACGTGGGTGTCGGCGCCGTGCTGGGTGACCAGGACCTGCGGGCGGAAGGCGGCCAGCAGTTCGGGCACCAGGGCGTGGAAGGCGCGCAGCCAGCCGGCGTCGCCGGTGCCGGCCGGCAGCGGCAGGTTGGCGGCGGAGCCGGGGGCGTCGGGGCCGCCGGTCTCGGTGGACCAGCCGGTCTCCGGGAAGAGCGTCGCCGGGGATTCGTGCAGTGAGACGGTCAGCACCCGGGGGTCGTTCCAGAACGCGGCCTGGACGCCGTCGCCGTGGTGGACGTCGACGTCCACGTAGGCGACGCGTTCGGCGCCGAGTTCCAGCAGCCGGGCGATGGCGAGGGCCGGGTCGTTGTAGACGCAGAAGCCGGCGGCCTTGGCGGGCATGGCGTGGTGCAGGCCGCCGGCGAAGTTGACGGCGTGCGGGGTCTCGCCGCGCCAGACGGCCTCGGCGCCGGCCACCGACTGGCCGGCGATCAGCGCGGACGCCGTGTGCAGGCCGGGGAAGGCCCAGTTGTCCTCGGTGCCGAGGCCGTGCGCGGGGTCGGCGGTACCGGGGTGCGCGGCGACCCGGCGGACCGCCTCGACGTACCCGGCGGTGTGCACCAGGCGCAGCGTGGAGTCGCCGGCGGGCGGCGCGGAGCGCAGGGCGACGCCCGGCCCGGTGTCCAGGCCGAGGGCCTCGACCAGGCGCATGGTGAGCGCGAGGCGGGTCGGGTCCATCGGGTGTCCCGGGCCGAAGTCGTAGCCGGTCTCGGCCTCGTCCCAGAACAACTGCAGGCCGCAAGGGGTCTCACGCTCGGCTTCGGGCATGGCCCCACGGTAGTGGGTGCGCCGGGGCGGGTCCCGGACGGCCCCCGGCCGCCGTGGGCGGGGTGTCCGGCGGGGCGGGTCAGCTGTGGACGGGCTCGCCGCGGCGGGCCGCGGCCGGGGCGAAGTGGCCGGAGAGCGGGAGGATCAGCAGCACCAGGAGCATCGGCGCGAGCAGCGCCCAGCGGTAGGAGGAGGCGTCGGCGACGGCGCCGACCAGCGGGGAGCCGATCAGGAAGCCCACGTAGTTGAACAGGTTGAGCCGGGCCACCGCGGCGTCCGAGTCGTCCGGGAAGAGCCGGCCGCCGGCCGCGAAGACCTGCGGGATGATCGCGCAGATGCCGAAGCCGAGCACGGTGAAGCCGGCGATGGCCGCCCACGGTCCGGGCGAGAGGGCGGCCAGCAGGAAGCCGAGCGCGGCCAGCGCGGAGCCCGCCCGGACCACCGGGACGGCGCCGAAGTGCTGCACGGCCCGGTCGCCGACGGTTCGTCCGACCAGCATCGCCAGCATGTAGCCGAGGTAGGAGAGTTTGGCGACGTCGTCGGGGCTGTCCAGGCCGTCGGTGAGGTACTTGACGCTGTAGTTGGAGACCGAGGCGTCGGCGATGTACGCGACCGCCATGGCGAGGCACAGCGGCAGCAGCGGCTTCCAGGGGATCGAACGGGCGGCGGCCTCGGCGGCCTCCCGGACGGCGTCGCCGAGTTCGGCCCGGCCGGCGAAGCGGGTGCCGGCCAGCAGGGCGAGCGGGATCAGCACCGCGGCGGCGCCGCCGAACAGCGCGGGCAGGCCGAGGTGGTAGTGCGCGCCGAGGCCGGCGACGGCGGCGCCGATGATGCCGCCGAGGCTGAACGCGGCGTGGAACCCGATCATGATGCTGCGGCCGTAGCGGTGCTGGAGGCCGACGCCGAGCATGTTCATCGAGGCGTCGAGCGCGCCGACCAGCAGGCCGAACGCGCCGAGCGCGAGGCCCAGTTCCCACAGCCGGTCGCCGAAGCCGGTCAGCCCGAGGGTCAGGCAGACGGCGGGCTGGACGACCCGCAGCACGGCCCGGGCGCTGGTGCGCTTGACCAGGTGCTCGGAGGTGATCGAGCCGACCCCGGCGAGGATCGGGACGGCCGCCAGGAAGACCGGCAGCAGGCTGTCGCTGAGCCCGTAGCGGTCCTGGATCTCGGGGATGCAGGTGACCAGCAGGGCGAAGGTGACGCCCTGCAGCAGGAAGGCGGCGGCGAGCGCCGCCCGGGCCTGCCGGAGCCGTTCGGTGACGACTGTGTCCTGCATCTGCCGACCTCGCTCAGCCTCCGGCGCTACCGGCCGGTACGACGATGTTGGCGAGAGCGTAGGTGCTGCGGGGGCTTTCCGGGAGGGGTGCGACGCGAACGGGTCCCGATCCGCCGCAACGGGTCAGGCCGGCCGGCCGAGCACCAGGCCGGGCACCAGGCCGAGGTCGGTCAGCAGACCGGTCGCCCCGGCGGCGGTGAGCCGGTCGGGGTCGGTGAGCGCCGCGTAGCCGTACACGTCCATGCCGGCGGCGCGGGCGGCGAGCACCCCGTTGGGGCTGTCCTCGATCACCAGGCAGCGGGCGGGCGCCACCCCGAGTGTCCGGGCGGCGTGCAGGAAGAGGTCGGGGGCGGGCTTGCCGACGCCGACGTCCTGGGCGCTGAAGATCTGCTCCTCGGCCAGCAGCGGGCGCAGGCCGGTGAGGTCGAGCGCGGTCCGGATCCAGATGTGGTGGGCGGAGGAGGCCAGGCAGTACGGGACCTCGTGCTGCTGGAGGGTCTTCAGCAGCTGTTCGGCGCCGCGCACCGCGGTCAGTTCGGCGGTGAAGGCGTCGAAGACCCGGGCGTGGAACAGCTCGTCGAAGCCGTCCGGGAGGGTGGCGCCGTGCCGTTCGCGGATCACGTCGTGGATCTTGTGCGCGGCGCAGCCCATGTAGTCCTGGTAGGAGTCCTCGACGGTGGTGGGGAAGCCGAGTCCGGTCAAGTACTCGGCGAGCACCCGGTTGGAGATCGGCTCGCTGTCCACCAGGACGCCGTCGTTGTCGAAGATCACCAGGTCGTAGCTCACCCGCCCGAGCCTACTTGCCGCCGGAGGCCAGCTCGCGGGAGCGGTCACGGGCGGCCTCCAGGGCGCCGAGCATGGCGGCCCGCACGCCGTGGTTCTCCAGCTCGCGGATGGCGGCGATGGTGGTGCCGGCCGGGGAGGTGACCGCCTCGCGCAGCTTCACCGGGTGCTCGCCGGAGTCGCGCAGCATGATCGAGGCGCCGATCGCGGACTGCACGATCAGGTCGTGCGCCACCGTGCGGGGCAGGCCGAGCAGGATGCCGGCGTCGATCATGGCTTCGACCAGGAAGTAGAAGTACGCCGGTCCGGAGCCGGACAGTGCGGTGGCCGCGTCCTGCTGGGACTCCGGCACCCGCAGCGCCTTGCCGACCGAGCGGAAGATCTCCTCGGTACGGGCCAGGTGCGCCTCGGTGGCGTGCGAGCCGCCGGAGATCACGCTCATCCCCTCGTCCACCAGGACGGGCGTGTTGGGCATCACCCGCACCACCGGCGTCCCGGCCGCGAGGCGGTCCTCGAACCAGGTGGTCGGGATGCCCGCGGCGGCCGACACCACCAGCCGGTCGGTGGCCACGTGCGGCGCCAGCTCGTGCAGCAGCACCCCCATGTCCTGCGGCTTGACCGCCAGGATCAGGGTGTCGGCCAGCTTGGCGGCATCCGCGTTGGAGACGGCGGTGATGCCGTAACGGGCGGTCAGCTCCTCGGCGCGCTCGGGGCGGCGGGCGGTCACCAGGACGTCGCCCGGGTCCTTGCCGGCCCGCAGCAGACCGGAGAGCAGGGCCTCGCCGATCTTGCCGGTGCCCAGGAAGGCGATCTTCTGTCCGGGTGCGCTGCTGCTCATGGCCGCTCCTTCGTACGGTGCTGCCGCCATCCTCGCACCGGGGCGGGCGCCGGCGGGGCAGCCGTCCACGGTGCGGATGCGGTCGGTGCGAACGCGCTCGGGCGTCCGGGGGCTCGGGCGTCCGGGGCTCAGGCGTCCGGGGGCACGGTGGTGTCGACGGTGACGCCCAGCCAGGCCAGCAGCGGACGGCACGGGCGGCAGGGCAGGTGGGCGGTGGTCCGCGGCGGCGCTCCGGTGACGTGCAGCAGGGCGAGGGTGGCGCCGGCGAGCTCCTGCGGGAGCCGTTCGGCCCGGCGGTCGGCCAGGTCCAGCCAGCCGGTCAGGACGGTCAGTTCGGGGCAGGAGCCGGCGGCGGGGCCGAGCAGCTCGACCAGCAGCGGGTGCGGCGGCGGGTGGCCGGCGGCGGACACCCAGCGGACCACCTGCGGCAGGCTGCCCGGGACCCGCAGGGTGGCGATGAAGGCGGGCAGCAGGCCGCCCTCGCCGGGCCTGCGGGTGGCCGGCACCCCGGTGCGGACCGCGCGGGCCTCCCTGATCGCGGCGGACACCTCCAACGCGTTCAGTCCCCGGTTGCGGGCCACGTTTCCTCCGTCTCGGCGCGGTTCGCCCTGCTCAACTGCGCGGGACCGGCCGAGGTCACCGTCCGGGCGCGGCCCGCGGGACTACCGTGGGGAGGATGGACCGGACCTGGGACCCCGATGCCCCCGGAGTGCTGGAGCTGCCCTCCGGGCGGCTGGTGCGGGGGCGGGCGCTGAGCCGGCCGCTGCCGGGCGGCCCGGTGCCCGAGTTCGCCGTGTACCTGCTCGGGAAGCCGCCGCCGGAGGTCGCCTGGGAGGCCCGGTGGCTGCGCTGGCCGGACTTCTGGGTCCCCGCCGACCGGGCGGCGGCCCGCGCCGTGCTGCGCGAGGCGTGGGAGCGGGCCCGGGACGAACGGGTGGAGCTGGCCTGCGCCGGCGGCCACGGCCGGACCGGTACGGCACTGGCTTGCCTGGCCGTCCTCGACGGAGTGCCGGCGGACCGGGCGGTCGCCTTCGTCCGGGAGCACTTCGACCCCCGGGCGGTCGAGACGCCGTGGCAGCGGCGCTACGTCCGCGGGTTCCCGGGCGGCCCCGCCGAGGGTCCGGGGGACGGCCCGGCGGGCGGTGTCCCGTAGGGGGAATCTCAGGGGCCGCGGCTCTGGCGTCCGGGGGCCGGCAGGCGCACCGTGGGGGTATGGGACACGAGGAGTTGTCGCGGCGCGAGAGCCGCCAGATCGCAGTCGCCTCGGCGACGCTGGGCCCGTGGCGGACCGCCTCGGCGGTCGGGGTCGTGGTCGCCGGGGCCGCGCTCACGGTGGATCTGATCACCGGGAGCTGGTCGTCGGACATCCTGGCCGGGCCGGTGGGGCTGGGCCTGTTCTTCTTCTTCCTGGTCGGAACGGTCGGCGGGAAGCTGCGGCGGGACACCGGGGACCGCCGGCTGCGCCGCTGGGCGGACGAGCACCCGTGGAGGTCGGCGCTGCCGGCGGCGGGCGCGCTGCTGGTGCTGAACACGCTGGCGCTGACCCTGCTGGGCAGCTGGGGTCTGATCGGGGCGGTGTTCAGCTCGCTGCTGCCGGCCGGACTGCTGCTGCTGGTGGCCGGGGTGGTCGGCTCGGTGAAGCAGGCCCGCGCCAAGGGCTGACGGCCCGCCACCCCGCCCGTACGGGCCCGCCCGGGGCGCCGGGCGGCCCGGCGAAACGGCGGAAACCGGCACCGAACGCTCACCCTCGCCGCACACCGCCCCCACCCTCTCGCAAGGGTGTCCGAGGGCGTCGGCATACTGACCGCGTGCCGATAGCCGAAGACCCCTCCCAGCGCCCCGCCGGCGACTCCCCTGACGACCCGTTCGACGGTCTCGTGCTCGACGAGGACTTCGTCAAGGGCGCGACCGTGAAGGAGGCTTCGGGCCGGGCCCGGATGCTCGGCGCGAAGTGGAAGCAGCAGCCGCCGGAGGCCGTACCTTTCCGGCACGAGGCCCAGCGGGTGCCGCAGATCCGCCGGCGCCGGTTCGGCCGCCGGGCCACCCGGGTGGACCCGTGGGGCCGCCGGCGGCGCACCGGCAACTGGCAGGCGCCGCTGTTCGTCGCACTGGCGGTCGCGCTGACCCTGGCGGCGCTCAACACCGGCCGGCTGCGCGACTGGTACCACCACGGGCAGGACGGTTCGACGGCCGACGGTCCCGCGGTGGCGACCCCGCTGCCGACGCTGCCGCCGGAGACCGCCTCCCCCACGGCCGCACCGCCCGCCGTCGACCCCGACACCCCGACCGTCGAGAACCCGTGGGCCGGCTCTCCGGCCGGGCAGTGGCCGGTCGGGGCCGCGGCGTTCGCCCTGCCGGAGCCGAGCGCCGTG
Source organism: Kitasatospora sp. NPDC048540 (assembly GCF_040651175.1). Lineage (NCBI taxonomy): Bacteria > Bacillati > Actinomycetota > Actinomycetes > Kitasatosporales > Streptomycetaceae > Kitasatospora > Kitasatospora sp. NPDC048540. The sequence goes on along the minus strand of NZ_JBEZIR010000044.1, from coordinate 52,843 downwards.
GGCGCCTTCGGCGCGAAGCAGGTCGGCACCCAGCTGGAGCAGGTCCGCACCTACCTGACGTACAGCGCCCTGGACCCGAAGGTGATCTCCGGCGCCCGGCCGGACGCCGCACTGGCCATGCTGAGCAAGGAGGACCGGAGCCGGGCGGAGGAGCGGCTGGCGCACCCGACCCAGGACGAGAGCCCGGCCTGGGACTTCCCCCGCTTCGACCCGCAGAGCGCGGTGCTGGCCACCGAGGAGGTCCGGGTCCAGGGACGGATGACCTTCGAGGGTGACGGCGAGAACGGTGTCCTGGTCCACACCGACTTCACCTTCGTGTACGCGCTCCGCCCCGGCCCCCACCCGGACAAGGGCGTCGGCGCGCAGGGCGGCGGCGCCAACCCGGTCTCCTGGCAGGCCGCACCGGCCGACACCCCGGGCGCTTCCGGTCCGGTGGCCCGGACGATCATCCGCTCCGCGATGGACTTCCGGTTCCCCGACCCCCGGCGGTTCCGGGTCGAGGCCGGGAAGCTCTATCTGAACGGCTACAAGGGTGAGGGCGGGAACAGCGGCTGCGACCAGTCGGACGGCTTCTTCCACCCGATGTTCCCCGTGCTGCGCAACGACGCCGGGGCGTCCCCGTCGGCGGGTGCGCCGACGGTCGACCCGTACGACCGCAGCCGGCAGCTGGACGGCGGCGACGGGCAGTGCCGGAACTCCTCCCGCACCTGACGCCGGCTGCCGGGCGTCAGCCGCGCCGCTTGCGGCCGGGACGCCCGGCGGAGGCGGCGTCCCGGCGCCGCGCGTGCTGGGCGAGGGCGCGTTCGTGCTCGGCCCGCCGCAGGCTCTCGCCCGGGGCCTCGACCAGGCTGCGGACGAAGTACGCGGCCAGCGCGCCGACGCCGCCGATCATCCAGACCGCGCCGAGCGACCGGTCCTCGGTCATCCAGCCGGTCAGGGCGGCGCGGCCCTCGGTGAGCACCTTCCAGGTGCGGACCGCGGCCAGGGCGGAGCAGATCGCGATGGCGCCGGTCAGCAGCAGGTTCACGAAGCCGCCGGCGTCGGACATCGCGACCCCGGACACGGCCAGGCGCAGCACCAGGGCACCGGCCGCCACGCACAGCAGCGCGCCGAGCGGGACCAGCACCCGGCGTACCCGGTAGCCGGTGCCTCGCTCGACCCAGCTGGTGCCGTACCAGCGGATCGGTTCGGGCCGGGGGCCGTCGGTGCCTGGGGTGCTCCGTGTGTCGTCCACGGCTCCGATTATGGCCCGACGACGCGGCCGGACCACGAACGGAGCCGTCCCCGGCCGGGGACGGCTCCGTCACACCGCGCGGGTACGGGGGTCAGCCGAGCTTGCTGACGTCGCGGACGGCGCCCTTGTCCGCCGAGGTGGCCATCGCGGCGTACGCCTTGAGGGCCGCGCTGACCGGGCGGACCCGGTTCTTCGGGCGGTAGCCGCCCTCGGCCTCCAGCTTGAGCCGTCGCTCGTGCAGCTCCTCGAAGGAGACCTTCAGCTCGACCGAGCGGCCGGGGATGTCGATGGCGATGAGGTCGCCGTCCTCGACCAGCGCGATGGTGCCGCCGGAGGCCGCCTCGGGCGAGGCGTGGCCGATCGACAGGCCGGAGGTGCCGCCGGAGAACCGGCCGTCGGTGATCAGCGCGCAGGCCTTGCCGAGACCGCGGCCCTTGAGGAAGGAGGTCGGGTAGAGCATCTCCTGCATGCCGGGGCCGCCCTTGGGGCCCTCGTAACGGATGACCACCACGTCGCCCTCCTTGACCCGCTTGGTGAGGATCGCGTCGACGGCGTCCTCCTGTGACTCCAGCACCACCGCCGGGCCGCTGAAGGTCCAGATCGACTCGTCGACACCGGCGGTCTTCACGATGCAGCCGTCCTCGGCCAGGTTGCCGTACAGCACGGCCAGGCCGCCCTCGACCGAGTAGGCGTGCTCGACGCTGCGGATGCAGCCGCCGGCGGCGTCGGTGTCCAGGCTGTCCCAACGCTCGGACTGCGAGAAGGCGGTGGCCGAGCGGACGCAGCCGGGGGCGGCGTGGAACAGCTCGACGGCGGTCGGCGACGGCGAGCCGCCGCGGATGTCCCAGGTCTTCAGCCACTCGGCGAGCGAGTCGGAGTGCACGGTGTGCACGCCTTCGTTGAGCAGCCCGCCGCGGTACAGCTCGCCGAGGATGGCGGGGATGCCGCCGGCCCGGTGCACGTCCTCCATGTAGTAGCTGCCGTTGGGCGCCACCTTGGACAGGCACGGCACCCTGCGCGAGATGGCGTCGATGTCGCGCATGTCGAAGTCCAGCTCGGCCTCCTGGGCGGCGGCGAGCAGGTGCAGGATGGTGTTGGTCGAGCCGCCCATCGCGATGTCCAGCGCCATGGCGTTCTCGAACGCGGCGCGGGTGGCGATCGAGCGCGGCAGGACGGTGTAGTCGTCCTGGTGGTAGTGGCGCTTCGTGATGTCGACGATGGTGCGGCCGGCGTCCTCGTACAGCGCCCGGCGGGCGGTGTGGGTGGCCAGCGTGGAGCCGTTGCCGGGCAGCGACAGGCCGATCGCCTCGGTGAGGCAGTTCATCGAGTTGGCGGTGAACATGCCCGAGCAGGACCCGCAGGTCGGACAGGCGTTCTCCTCGATGATCGCGATGTCCTCGTCCGAGACGTTCTCGTTGACGGCGTCGGAGATCGCGTTGACCAGGTCCAGCTTGCGCACGGTGCCGTCGACCAGGACGGCCTGGCCGGCCTCCATCGGACCGCCGGAGACGAACACGGTCGGGATGTTGAGGCGCAGCGCGGCCATCAGCATGCCGGGGGTGATCTTGTCGCAGTTGGAGATGCAGATCAGCGCGTCCGCGCAGTGCGCGGAGACCATGTACTCGACCGAGTCGGCGATCAGGTCGCGCGAGGGCAGCGAGTAGAGCATGCCGTGGTGGCCCATGGCGATGCCGTCGTCGACCGCGATGGTGTTGAACTCGCGCGGGATGCCGCCGGCCTCCTTGATCGCCTCGGAGACGATCCGGCCGACCGGCTGGAGGTGGGTGTGGCCGGGCACGAACTCGGTGAACGAGTTGGCCACCGCGATGATCGGCTTCCCGAAGTCCTCCCGGGCTACGCCGGCCGCCCTGAGGAGCGCGCGGGCGCCTGCCATGTTGCGACCGTGGGTGACCGTACGGGACTTCAGCTCGGGCACTGTGCTCCACTCCTTCGGAGGCTGCTGGCGGCCGCTGCGCTGGTGGGAGGGTGCGGCGCGCTGTAGCTACCGAGCGTACGCTCCCGGTCCAGCCGGCGGACGGAGCGTCCGCGATCCGGTCAGCCGGCGGTGACGCCGACCGAGAGGGTGAGCCGCCAAGGCTGGAGCACCCAACCGTCCGGGAACTTGGCCAGCAGGGCGGCCCGCTCGGCGGCCAGGATCCGGTCCCTGACCTCGGCCGGCAGCACCGCGAAGTGCGAGCGGGAGCCGAACTCGGCGACCAGGCCGTCCACGGTGGTGCGGCGCTCCCAGGCCAGCTCGGCCTCGGCCAGCCGCAGGCCGTGCTCGGCCAGCGGCTCGGCGGTGCTGTCCGGCCGGACGTGGGGGTGGTACGGGGTGAGCGCGGCCACCAGCCGGTCGCGCGAGGCGGCCAGCCACGGGACGCTGCTGTCGGGGTGGTTCCACCACACGGCCAGCGCGCCGCCGGGGCGCAGCACCCGGACCGCCTCCGGGACGGCGCGGGCCGGGTCGGTCCAGTGGAAGGCCTGGGCGTAGGTGATCAGGTCGGCGGTCGAGTCGTGGAACGGCAGTTCCTCGCCGCCGGCCCGCACCAGCGGGGTACCGGGCGCCGCCGCGAGCAGTTGGGCGGCCATCCCGGCGCTCGGTTCGACGGCCGTCACCCGGGCGCCGCGGGCCTGCAGCAGCCGGGTGGCGATGCCCGTCCCGGCGCCGACGTCCAGCACGTCCGCGCCGCGCAGCGGGCGGCCGGTCAGGCGTTCCAGCTCGTCGAACAGCTCCGGCGGGTACGAGGGCCGGTGGGCCTGGTACTGGGCGGCCACCGGGCCGAAGGACATGGCGTAGTCGCGGTGCTGAAGACCGGTCATGGAACTCCCCCTCCGTATCCGGACAGCCTACGTGGCGGGCCGGTGCGGCGGGCCGGGTCCGCAGCCCGGCCCGTGGATCGGGGACGGGGACGGGGACCGCGCCGGTGGATCAGGGGCGGCGGGCCGGGGTGGCCAGGTGCAGGCGGGTGAAGGCGAGCGCCTCGGCGAGGTCGGCCTCGCGCTCGGCGGGCGAGGCGGAGCGGCGGGTGTTGACCTCCAGCACCACGTGGCCGTCGAAGCCGGTGCGGGCGAGCTGCTCCAGCAGGGCCGCGCAGGGCTGCTTGCCGCGCCCGGGGATGAGGTGCTCGTCCTTGCCGGAGCCGGCCCCGTCGGCGAGGTGGACGTGGGCCAGCCGGTCGCCCATCCGGCCCGCCATCTCCAGGGCGTCGATCCGGGAGGTGGCGGCGTGCGAGAGGTCGATGGTGAAGTGCCGGTACTCCTCCTCGGTGACGTCCCACCCGGGCGAGTAGGCGAGCATCTCGCGGTCCCGGTAGCGCCACGGGTACATGTTCTCCACCGCGAACCTGACCTCGGTCTCGCCCGCCATCCGGTGGATCCCCTCGACGAACTCCCGGGCGTACTGCCGCTGCCAGCGGAACGGCGGGTGCACCACCACGGCGTCCGCGCCGAGCTTCTCGGCGGCCGCCCGGGCCCGGACCAGCTTGGTCCACGGGTCGGAGGTCCAGACCCGCTGGGTGATCAGCAGGCAGGGCGCGTGCACCGCCAGGATCGGGATCCGGTGGGCGTCGGAGAGCCGGCGCAGCGCCTCGACGTCCTGGCTGATCGGGTCGTTCCAGACCATCACCTCGACGCCGTCGTAGCCGAGCCGGGCGGCCAGCTCGAAGGCGGTGGCGGTGTTGGCGGGGTACACCGAGGCGGTGGACAGGGCGACCTTGGTGTCCGGGATGTGCAGGCCGGGGTGGGGCGGCAGCACCAGGCGGTCGGTGGTGCGCAGCAGCGGGGCCCGGCGGGCGGCGGCCTTGGCGGCCCGGGCGCTCTTGACGGCCTTGGCCGCCTTGGCGACCTGCGCGGCCTTGGCGGTCTTCACCGCCTTGACGGCCTTCGCGGCGCGGGCGGCACGGGCCCCGCGGGGGCCGGGTGCGGCGCTGCCGGGCCCGTCGGCGGTACCGGGGTCGGCGGGCGGCGCGGGGTCCGCGGCCGGGCGGCGGCGCGGGCGCCGTTCGGGTGCCGGCTCGGCGGTGGCCTTCGCGCGCCGCGGTCGGCCCGCCCCCGGCTGCCGCTTCCCGGCAGCGCGGTCCGGCCGGGCCCCGTCCTGGTCCGCTGGTTCCGCCACGGGCAACAGCGTAAGCGGCGGGCGGACCAAATGGGACGTGCCGGGCGTCACGCCGTCGGCCCGCGGGCGCGGCCGGGCGGTGCCCGGCCCGGGGGTCAGCCGGTCAGGGCGGTGGAGTGGAAGGGGGCGCCGTCCATCGCGTCCAGGCGGCGCAGGATGATCCCCTCGCGCAGCGCCCAGGGGCAGATGTCCAGCTCGTCGAGGCCGAACAGGTCCATCGCGGCGTCCGCGACCAGGGCGCCGGCCAGCAGCTGTCTCGCCCGGCCCTCGGACACGCCGGGGATCTGCGCCCGCTGGGCCACCGTCATCGCGCCGAGCCGCGGGAGCCAGGCGGCCAGGCCGGCCCGGGTGAGCCGGCGCGGCACCCGGACGCCCGCGTCGGTGGGGGCGGCGCCGGTCATCCGGGCGAGCTGCTTGAAGGTCTTGGAGGTGGCCACCGCGTGGTCGGGCGCGCCGATCCGGGCGAACTCGCCGACCACCCGGGCGATCTCGGTGCGGATGTGGCGGCGCAGGTCCCGCAGGTCGTCCGGGTCGGCGACGTCGCCGGGCAGCCGGGCGGTCAGCCGGCCCGCGCCGAGCGGCAGCGAGCAGGCGACGTCGGGCTGCTCGTCGATGCCGCAGGCGATCTCCAGCGAACCGCCGCCGATGTCCAGGTTGAGCAGCCGGCCGGAGGACCAGCCGAACCAGCGGCGGACCGCGAGGAAGGTGAGCCGGGCCTCGTCCTGGCCGGAGAGCACCTGCAGTTCGACGCCGGTCTCGGCGGCGATCCCGGCCAGCACCTCCTCGCCGTTGGCGGCCTCCCGGACGGCGGAGGTGGCGAACGGCAGCAGGTCCACCACTCCCTTGTCCTCGGCCACCGCGAGCGAGGACGCCACCATGGCGGTCAGGCGCTCGACGCCCTCCGCGCCGATCGCCCCGTCCGCGTCCAGCAGCTCGGCCAGCCGCAGCTCGGCCTTGTGCGAGTAAGCGGGCAGCGGGGCAGCACCGGGGTGGGCGTCCACCACGAGGAAGTGGACGGTGTTGGAACCTACGTCGAGCACACCGAGTCGCATAACCGACCACGCTACGCGATCCGGCCCGCTCACCTGCCCGATTGTGCGGGTCCTCCGTTCGGACGGCCCGCGGGTGCCCGGCCCGCGGGCGGTGCCGGTGACGGTTGGCGGCCGCCCGCCCGGGGATGAATAACGATCGGACGGGGACCCATCTCTGCTCAGGGGACGTTGATATGACGATCAGTCATCGCATGGTCGGCACCGGCGGGCACCGGGTGGTGGTGCTGCACGACTGGTTCGGCACCACCCGCGGCTGGGGCCCGTTCCTCGACCACCTGGACGGCGACACCTTCAGCTACGCGCTGCTCGACTACCGCGGCTACGGCGACCGCATCGACGTGCCCGGCGACCACACCCTGGCCGAGATCGCCGGGGACGTGCTGGCGCTGGCCGACCAACTCGGCTGGGAGCGGTTCTCGCTGGTCGGCCACTCGATGGGCGGGAAGGCGGCCCAGCGGGTGCTGGCCGAGGCCCCGCACCGGGTCGACCGGCTGGCCGGGATCACCCCGGTGCCGGCCTCCGCCTACCCGCTGGACGCCGACGCGCACGCGCTGTTCCACGGCGCGGCCCGGCGCCCGGCCAACCGCCGGGCCATCCTCGACCTGGTCACCGGGCAGCGGGCCAACTCCGTCTGGCTGGACCGGATGACCGCGCGGTCGCTGACCGACTCCCGGCCGGAGGCCTTCGCGGCCTACCTGACCGACTGGACCACCCAGGACTTCGCCGCCGAGGTCGCCGGGAGCAGGCTGCCGGTGAAGGTCTTCATCGGCGAGCACGACCTCGCCCTGACCGAACCGGTCATGCAGGCCACCTGGCTCTCCCACTACCCGCAGGCGTCCCTGGAGGTGCTGGCCGGCACCGGGCACTACCCGATGCACGAGATCCCGGTCGCCTTCGCCAGCGCGCTGGAGGGCTTCCTGCGGCCGTGAGGTCCGCGCCCGGCCGGGCCGTCAGAGCTGGCCGTGCCAGAGCTGCTCGACGATCACCGACCACCAGTTCTCGGGGTCGTCGAAGACGGTCCGGTCGAGGGTGGCCAGCGCCCACTGGAACTCGGCGACGGCCGGTCCCGCGCTCTGCGCGTCGAGGCCGCGCAGCCGCGGCAGCCGGTCGGCGAGCAGGGCGAGGCAGCGGGTGAAGGCGGTCAGGTCGGCGTTGCAGTACCTGGCGGTGGCCAGGTCGGGGTCGACCGCCCTGACCCGGCCCTGGGCGGTGTCGACCGTGATCAGCGCCCAGCCGTCGGTGCCGATCAGCACCTGGCCCAGCAGCCCCTGCCGGGCGGCCGCGGTGGCCCGCGCGCCGCGGCCGAGCCCGGCCAGCCAGCCGGTCAGCTCGGGCAGCACCGGCGCGGTCCGCCCGCCGTCCGCGATCCCGTCCGGCTCGGGGTGGTGCAGGGCGAAGAACCCCTCCACCACCCTGGGCAGGCCGACCTCGGTGAGCAGCCGGGCCACCGACTCCGGCAGGTCGGCGGCGAGGACGGCGGCCGGCTCGAACCGCCGTACGCCCTCCGCGCCGAACACCGACGCCAGCCGGGCCGCCAGGTCGGCCGCCGGCTCGGGCACGGCCGGTGGCACGGCGACCGGGAAGGGCACCCGGTTCGGCCGGGGCGCGCCCGCCCGGGCCGGTCCGGCGGCCGCCGCCCGGGCGCCCTCGGCCCGGTGGTCGAACCAGGGCCCGTTGGCGTGGTCGTAGCCGATCGGGGTGTCCGGCAGCTGGACGCCCAGCACGTACGCCCAGTAGCCGCCGGGCAGCATGCCGGGCCGCAGGTCGCAGTGGAGCGAGACCAGGTCGGCCGGCTGCACGCCCTGCCGGCGCAGCTGCTGCCAGCCGCGCAGCAGCGGGTGCGCGAGACCGTGGGCGGAGTCCACCACCAGGGTGTGCTCCGCGCCCTCGGCGTCCCGGTGGACCAGGGTGGCCCGCACGCCCGGGCCGGTCACCGGCGGCAGCACCGGGTCGAAGCCGCCCGCGCCGAGCCGGTCCCGGTAGCGCCGGACCACCGTGGCCACCGGGACCGACGGCCAGACGGTCAGCTCACCGGTCACCCGGTCGACCACCCCGCAGGCGGCGCCGATCTCCTCGGGGGCCCGGCGGGCGCCGGTCAGCGGGTCCACCTGGACCGGGGACGGCTCCGGCCAGACCACCCAGCCCTGCTCGAACTCGTGCGAGCGCACCGCCCGGGCCGCCTCGTCCGGGAGTTCGCCGTTGATCCAGCGGTGGGCCGTCCGGACGGCCTGCTCACGGGTGATCATCGGCGGGTGCTCCTCGGGCCTGCGGCGGGGCTGTGGTGGGCGGTGAGCCGCGAACGCGGCGGGGCGGGGGCGGGCGCGGGTGCCGGGGCGGCCACCGGCGCGGGTGCGGCGGGCGCCGGGGTGGCGGCGGGCGCCGGGGTGGCGGCGGGAACCGCCACGGTGGCGGCCGGCCGGACCTCGGCGAGGTCCAGCGGGCGGCCGTCCACGTCCAGCGCGATGGCCCACAGGCCCTGGTCGACGCGGTGCAGCGGCTCGGCGGACCGGCGGGCCTCCTGGTGGTCCAGGTAGTGCACCGCGCCGCCGTGGTTGACCGCGTTCCAGGTGTGCGAGCGGCCGAACTCGTCCAGCGTCAGCAGCACCGCCTGCGCGCCCGCCCCCGAGGCGAGCAGGACCTGTGCGAGGCGGGCCGCCCCGTCCGGTCCGGCGCCGAGGTCGTGGAAGCGGGTGCCGAGCTGGTGCTCCGCGCGGTCGCGGCCGCCGCGCTCCCCGGCCGGGCCGTCCGGCAGCCGGGGCGCCGAGCAGGTGGGGTGGCCGAGGTAGGTGTCGACCGCCGAGAGCGCCACGTCGACGCAGTTGTTGGCGCGGCCCGCCTCGCGCGGCCCGCCCCCGTTCAGCGACTCGGTCCAGTCGTCGCGCAGGTCGAGCGAGCCGTCCTCGGGCACGGTGGTGCGGCGGACCACCTCGGCCTGGTGCGCCGGGTCGACCGCACCGAGCCCGCCCGGCAGGCCGTATGGGCGGCTGTCGGCGACGGTCCGCTCCGGTGCGGGGGCGGCCACCGCGTGCTCGGGCGCCGGGCGTCCGTAGCGGGCCAGCAGGAACACCGCGCCGACCTGCCCGGGGACCACGGCCCCGAGCGGGGAGGCGCCGGACGTCCCGGCCTCCTGGCCCTCGGTACGCCGGCGCAGCTCGTACCCGCCCTCCGGTCCGATCCGGATCGGCGCCGCGGTACCCGGCTGGCCGGCCGGCCCGCCCTGCGCGGTACCGCTGCCGACGGCGGCACCCGGGAGCGGCGCACCGGCCGAGGCACGCGCCCCGGTCGCGCCGCCGCCCGGTACCTGGCCGCCGACCACGGCGGCCGCGGCCCCCGGCTGACCGGCGGCTCCGGACTGACCGGCGGCACCCGGCTGAGCGGCACCCGGCTGGCCCGTTCCGGGCTGGCCGGCCACCGGCTGGGTGGTCAGGGCGCCGCCCACCGGCGCGCCCGCCGCACCGCCGCTGACCGCACCGCCGCCGACCGCACCGCCGCCGGTGCCGGCGATGCCGCCCGACGGCGTGCCGGAGAGCGGGCCCGCGGCGGAGACGGAGGGGGTGGGCGGTGCGGACGGGAGCGGCGCCGGGGCGGCCGACGTGCCGCCGACCGGGCCGAGCTGGAATCCGCCACCGCCTCCGGACAGCGAGCCGCCCGCGGACAGCGGCGGCTCCGCGCCGCGGTGGCCGCCCCCGCCGTAGCCGCCCGCGTAGCCCCCGGAGGAGTCCGGAGCGCTCAGCGGGACCACCGGCGGGTCGACCAGGACCGAGTCGGTGCGCACCGACGGCACCGCGTGGTGCACCGGCGCGGCGGACGGCCGCAGGTCGTAGCCGTCCGGCTCGGCGGCCGCGGCCGCGTACGTCTGCTGGTAGCTCTGGTGGTGCGATCCGGCGGAGGTACGCGGGGCGAGCGGCTCGTCCCGGTAGCCGTCGAGGCCGTCGTCCGGGACGGCCGACCCGTCGCCCGCGGCCGCGGTGACCGTCAGCCCCCCGGCGGCCGCGGCGGTGACCGTCAGCGGGCCGGTACCGGACAGCGGGCCGCCGAGCGGGCCGGTGTCGGCGGTCAGCAGCGGCCGGCCGTCCCGGCCGAGCGGGACGGCGCGGCCGTCGGCGCCCGGCAGCGGGCGGCCGTCCTTCCCGAGCCGCGGGTCCTGGTCGGCGCCCGGCCCGCCGGGGAGTTCGCCGTCCGGTCCGACGTCGACGGGCCTGCCGTCCGGTCCCAGCTCGACCGGCTTGCCGTCGGGCCCGGTCAGCAGGTGGCCGTGCCGGTCGGTGGCCAGGTCGCCGACCGGGTGGCCGTCGGGGCCGGTCACCACGGGCTTGCCGGCGGCGTCCAGCAGCGGGTTCCCGTCCCGGTCGACGGCCAGGGTCAGCCCGCTGGCACCCAGGTGACCGTCGGCGGCCACGGTCAGCGGACGTCCCTCGGAGTCGGTCAGCGGGCGGCCGTCCGCACCGGTGGCCAGGCCGGTGACGGGCTGCCCGTCGGCGCCCAGCAGCACCGGCCGGCCGTCCTCGCCGAGGACCGGGCGGCCCTGCTCGTCCGTCGCCACCGAGACGCCCTCGACGCCGGTGACCCGCTTGCCCTCGGAGTCGAGCAGCACCGGGTTGCCGGCCCGGTCGGTGAGCACCCGGCCGTCGGCGTCGACCGCCGCGGACAGTCCGCGCACCCCCGCGACCGCGGCGGCGCCGCCGACCGCACCCCCGGCGGCCTTGCCGAGCGGCCCGGTGAACTGGCCCGACTCGCGGGCCGCGCTGTGCTCCCTGGCCTCACCGTGCAGACCGCGGCCGTCGGCCTGGGCGATCCGCTCCAGCGCGGTGACGGCCGGTTCCTCGACCGCGGCCCGGACGGCGTCGCGCAGTTGGCGGCCGAGCTCCTCCAGCAGTCCGGCGACCCGCCGGGTCGCCGACTCCACCGCCGCGTCCTCGCCCGCCTCGGCGAGCGCGCCCTTGACCGCGCCGACCAACTTGCCGACCATGCCTTCGAGTCCGGGACCGGCCTGCTCGACGGTGGCGGCGGCCTTCGCCTCGGCGGCGTCGGCCCGCTGGATCTGCTCGGCCAGCTCGGTCAGCACCGTGATCAGCTCGGCCTTGCAGTGCTCGGCCGCGCCGGCCGCCTTGTCGAGCGCCCCGGCCATCGCCTCGGCGGCGGTGTGCGCGTCGTCCAGGTGGCCGCGGCCTCCGCCGCTGAAACCACGCCAGTGCTCGGCGAACGCGTCCACCGCGGCGCCCTCGTTCTCCCCGGTGACCCGGTGCGCGGAGTCGGCGCCGCGGCGGCCGAGCCGCTCGGACTCCACGCCGAACTCCCGCCACAGGCCCGCCGCCCGGCGCAGCCCGTCCTCGTCGGCCTCGGGCCACTGGTGGCCGGTCCTCGCCAGCGCCGGGGCGAGTTCCTCCGGAAGCTTCCTGGACACGCGTGCGTCCCCCTCTGCGGTCGTGTCTCTACGGGTCGTCGGTGGCCCGGCTGTTCAGGCTCAGACCGGGTGCGGCCCGGCCGTGGTTCCCGGCCGGCTGAAGTCCGCCCGGACGCCGGCCTCGTTGCGGTCCGCGTTGTCGGCCATCGCGTGCAGCCCGCCGCCGACCGCGCCGAGCCGCTCGGCGAGCCCCTGCAGCCCGGCCAGCACGCCCTCGCGCGCCTCGCCGTACGCCGTGCCGAACCCGCTGCCCGGCCCGTCCTGGCCCCACGGGGTGCCGAGTCCGGCCAGCCCGTCCTCCAGCTCGGCCGCGGCCCGCCCGAACTCGGCCGAGATCGACTCGAACTCCCGCCCCTCGCCGTGGACTTCCCACGGCTTGATCACTACCCTGTCCGCCATCCGACCGTCTCCCCCGTCCCCGCTGGCGCGTCGTCGCCGTTCCCCCGGCGGCCGCCATCCTAGGCCCCGGGCCCGGGGGCACCGCAGGTACGGGGCGCCGTTTTCACAGCCGTTTCACGAGCCGGGGGCGGCGAACGGCGGTGCGGCAGGCGCATGCGGCCACGGCGGGGAGTCCGGCGCACCAGGCCGAAAGCACCCGCGGACCGGCCGGTCTCCGCTGTTCGAGGGCCTACCCTTGCAAGGTGGCAGCAGAGACGGTGAAGAGCGCGAAGTCCGACAAGAAGTCCAAGAAGGACAAGGACCGGGACAGGCCGAAGGCCGTCAAGGGCCAGACCGGCCCGGTCCTGGTCGACCTCGCCCCGCCGACGGTCCGGCCCGAGGTACCGCTCGACTTCGCCCGCGCCTGGGTCGAGTTCGCCGACCCGGCCGACGAGGAGCAGGTCTTCCGCTGCGACCTCACCTGGCTGACCAGCCGCTGGGGCTGCATCTTCGGCAAGGGCTGCCACGGCATCCGGCCGGGCCGCGGCGCCTCCGACGGCTGCTGCACGCTCGGCGCGCACTACTCGGACGAGGACGACGAGCAGCGGGTCATCGGCCACGCGGCCCGGCTGACCCCCGAGACCTGGGAGAACTTCGAGCACGGCACCGACGCCAAGGGCCGGCTCAAGGTCGACGGCGGCATCACCATGCTCGACGAGGACGGCGACCGGCAGACCCGCCGGGTCAACGGCGCCTGCCTGTTCCTCAACAGCCCCGGCTTCGCCGGCGGGGCCGGCTGCGCGCTGCACACCCTCGCGCTCAAGGAGGGCAAGGAGCCGCTGGAGACCAAGCCCGACGTCTGCTGGCAGCTGCCGGTGCGCCGCACGTACGACTGGATCGACCGCCCGGACGACACCCGGTACCTCCAGGTCACCATCAGTGAGTACGACCGCCGCGGCTGGGGGCCGGGCGGCCACGACCTGCACTGGTGGTGCACCGGCAGCCCGGAGGCGCACAACGCCCCGGACCCGGTGTACGTCAGCTACCGGCCCGAGCTCACCGAGCTGATGGGGCCGGCCGGCTACCGGGAACTGGTCCGGCTCTGCGAACAGCGGATCGCGGCCGGCGCCGACCGCAACCTGGCGCCGCACCCGGCCGACCTGGCGTAGGGGGCTTGCCGGCGGTGGGGGGAGCCACCGGCGGTGGGGGGCTACCGGCAGTGGGTAGGTGCGGCGGCCGGACTTCCGACTTCGCGCAGTTCCTCGCGCCCCTGGAGGGGTGCCCCCGGCAGGGTGGTGCCAGCGGCTCTTGGGGCACCGAGGAGGTGCCCCGCGCCGGCGGTGGGTAGGTGCGGCGGCCGGACTTCCGACTTCGCGCAGTTCCTCGCGCCCCTGGGGGCTACCGCCAGGGGGTAGGTGGCGGCACTCGGCCTTCCGAGCTCGCGCGGTTCCTCGCGCCCCTGGAGGGGTGCCGGGGTTACTTGTCGATGTCGCCGACGACGAAGAACATCGAGCCGAGGATGGCGACCATGTCGGCGACCAGGGTGCCCGGGAGGAGTTCGGTGAGGGCCTGGATGTTGTTGTAGGAGGCGGAGCGGAGCTTGAGGCGCCAGGGGGTCTTGTCGCCGCGGGAGACCAGGTAGTAGCCGTTGATGCCGAGCGGGTTCTCGGTCCAGGCGTAGGTCTCGCCCTCGGGGGCCTTGAGGACCTTGGGCAGCCGCAGGTTGACCGGCCCGGGGGGCAGCTGGGCGAGCCGGTCGAGGCAGGCGTCGGCGAGGTCGAGGGAGTTGGCGGTCTGCTCCAGCAGGCACTCGAACCGGGCCAGGCAGTCGCCCTCCTCGCGGGTGACCACGGTGAGGACGTCGGCGAGCTCCCCGTACGCCAGGTACGGCTCGTCGCGCCGCAGGTCGAAGTCGACACCGCTGGCCCGGGCGATCGGCCCGCTGACGCCGTACGCGTGCACGTGCTCGGCGGACAGCACGCCGACCCCGGCCGTACGGCCGCGGAAGATCTCGTTGCCGAGCACCAGGTCCTCGAAGACCGGCAGCTGCGAGCGGACGGTGGCGACGGCGGCCCGGACCCGGCCGAGCCAGCCGGCCGGGAGGTCCTCCTTGAGGCCGCCGACCCGGTTGAACATGTAGTGCATCCGGCCACCGGAGGCCTCCTCCAGCACGTGCTGGAGCTCCTCGCGGCCGTGGAAGGCGTGGAAGACCGGGGTGATCCCGCCCAGCTCCAGCGGGTACGAGCCGAGGAACATCAGGTGGTTGAGGACCCGGTTGAGCTCGGCGAGCATGGTCCGGATCCAGACCGCGCGCTCGGGCACCTCCATGCCGAGCATCCGCTCGACGGCGAGCACCACGCCGAGTTCGTTGGCGAAGGCGGACAGCCAGTCGTGCCGGTTGGCCAGCATGATGATCTGCCGGTAGTCCCGGGCCTCGAAGAGCTTCTCGGCGCCGCGGTGCATGTAGCCGATCACCGGTTCGGCGGCGACGATCCGCTCGCCGTCCAGCACCAGCTTCAGCCGCAGCACGCCGTGCGTGGACGGGTGCTGCGGTCCGATGTTGAGCACCATGTCGCTGGTGCCCAGCTCGCTGGTGAGCTCTTGCGCGCCTGCGCCGATGCCGACCGTGGTCTCCCTCATGGGGTGAGAGTCTGCCATCCCGGCAGCCCGGCCAGGCTCTGCGGTACCGGCATCCGGACGGCCTGCGCCAGCCAGCCGAAGCCGCCCAGACCGGCGGGGTCGGTGAGCTCGGCGGCCTCGCCCGCACCGGACAGGGCGCGCAGGTAGCCGGCCGGATCGCTGGAGGCCAGCGCGAGCGGGGGGCGCGCGCCGTGCACGCCGAGCGCGCGGAGCGCTTCCCGTTGGGTCGTCCACAGGCTGTGGACAGCCGGCACGGCCGCCGAGTCCAGCGCGACGTGCGCGGTCAGGTCGCAGCCGCCGTCCGGCACCGGCCGCACCTCCCGCCCGCCGCGGAACCCGGTCAGCGTGCCGAACGGCGGCCGCGCGGCCCTGGTGTGCGCGTAGTCGACGGCCACCGCCAGCCCGCGCTCCAGCGCGCCGACGGCCGCCGCCCAGGACCGGTCCCTGGGCCCGCCCAGCTCCACCCGGTCCCCATCGGGCCACCAGCGCGCGGCCCAGTCGGCGTCCTGCGGCGCCACCGGCGGGCCCGGCCGCTCCTCGCCCGTGGCGGAGACCTCGACGTAGCGGAGCACGCCGTCCTCGCCGCGCTCGGCGATGTCCAGCGGCACGTTGTCCAGCCACTCGTTGGCGAACAGCAGGCCCTGCACCCCCTGCGGCACCCGGTCCGTCCACACCACCGCCTCGCTCAGCCCGGCAGGGCGAGCGGCCAGCTCCACCGCGTACGGGCGCAGCCGGGAGGCCAGGTCCGGCCCGGCGGCCGCCAGCACGCCGGCGGTCAGCTCGCCCCGCCCGGCGCCGACGTCGACGAAGGCGAGCTCCGGGGGGTGGCCGAGCGCCTCGTCCACCCCCGCCAGCAGACGGGCCACCGCCGCGGCGTACCGGGGTGATGCGTGCACGGACGTCCGGAAGTGGCCCGCCGGGCCCTCCGGCCTGCGGTAGAAGCCGCCGTCCATCCCGTACAGGGCCCGTTCCATGGCGGGCCGCCAGCGCATCCAGTCCATGTCCGGGGACGTTACCGAAGTCGGGGGCGTCTCCACCCTGCGGAGTAGAGCGGATCGCCCTCCCGGCGGACCTGGAGCGGCCGGGCGACTCCCTAGGCTGGAATCGTGCATCGACTCAACGCCTGGCTCCGCCGACACCCCATGGTGGTGGACTCCGCCTGGGCGCTGCCGGTCCTCTTCTTCGGCGTGCTGGCGGCGGTCGAACAGGACGGTCAGGAGCTCCCGGGCGTCCTGGTCGCGCTCGCGATTCCGCTGCTGATGGTGTTCCGGCGGCGCAACCCGGACGCCACCTCGGCGCTGGCCGTCCTGCTGGGTCTGTCACAGATCGCGTTCAACGTCAGTCCGAGCTTCTCCAGCATCGGCTACCTGATCTTCGCGTACACCGGCGCCGCCTTCGGCACCCCGTGGACGTCCCGGCTGATGCTCGCGGCCGGGGTCGCGGCCGGGCCGCTGACGGTGTGGCGGTTCGCCACCGGGGCCGACCACAGCGACTCGCCGCAGGACTTCCCGCGGGCACTGTTCCTGGCCGCGCTGATGACCACCCCGTTCATCCTGTGCTGGGCCTGGGGCCGGCTCACCCGGGTACGGCGGGCGTACCTGATCGAGCTGGAGGACCGGGCCTCGCGGCTGGAGCGCGAGCGCGACGCCCAGTCCAAGGTGGCGGTCGCGGCGGAGCGCGCCCGGATCGCCCGCGAACTGCACGACGTGGTCGCGCACAACGTCTCGGTGATGATCGTCCAGGCCGACGGCGCCGCGTACGTGCTGGACAACTCCCCGCAGCAGGCCAAGGAGGCGCTCGGCACGATCGCCGCCACCGGCCGGCAGGCACTGGTGGAGATGCGCCGCCTGCTGGGGGTGCTGCGCACCGCCGACACCACCGAGGAGTACGTGCCGCAGCCCGGCGTCGAGGAACTGCCGGACCTGCTGGAGCAGGTCAGGACCGCCGGCCTGCCGGTGGAGTTCACCGCCACCGGCGACCAGCGGGGGCTGCCGCGCGGTCTGGAGCTGACGGTGTACCGCATCGTGCAGGAGGCGCTGACCAACGTCCGCAAGCACGGCGGCCCCGGGGCCAGGGCCCGGGTGGCGGTCGACTTCCGCGAGCGGGACCTGGAGGTCCTGATCGAGGACGACGGCCGGGGGTCGACCGCCGAGCAACTGGTCGACGGTGGTGCCGACGGCCACGGCCATGGTCTGATCGGCATGCGCGAACGGGTCGGCATGGTCAGCGGCAGCCTCGACATCGGCCCCCGGCCCGGCGGCGGCTTCCGGATCCGGGCGGTCCTCCCCCTCAAGCCGGCCAAGTAGCGTCAGGCCGGCGCAGCAGCGACGGCGACCGAGCGACAAGGAGTCTCACGTGACCATCCGGGTGATGCTGGTGGACGATCAGGAACTGCTCCGCACGGGCTTCCGGATGGTCCTCCAGTCGCAGGGCGACATCGAGATCGCGGCCGAGGCCGGCGACGGCGCCCAGGCCCTGGAGCGGCTGCGGACCACCCAGGTGGACGTGATCCTGATGGACGTCCGGATGCCCCGGCTGGACGGCGTCCAGGCGACCCGCCGGATCTGCCTGGGCGAGGACGGCACGCCCGTCGAGGGCGCCCCGCACGTGCTCATCCTGACCACCTTCGACCTGGACGAGTACGCCTTCGCCGCGCTCAAGGCCGGGGCCAGCGGCTTCCTGCTGAAGGACGTCCCGCCGACCGAGCTGGTCGCCGCGATCCGGTCGGTGCACGCCGGTGACGCGGTGGTCGCGCCGACCACCACCCGGCGCATGATCGACCGCTTCGCCGAGGTGCTCCCCACCCCGGCCTCCGCGCCCGGCCCCACCACCCTCGGCCCGCTCACCGAGCGCGAGCGCGAGGTCTTCCTGCTGGTCGCCCAGGGCCTGTCCAACGGCGAGATCGCCGCCCGGCTGGTGCTGTCGGAGGCCACCGTGAAGACCCACGTCGGCCGGATCCTCGCCAAGCTCGGGCTGCGCGACCGCGTCCAGGCCGTCGTCCTCGCCTACGAGGCCGGCCTGATCCGCGCGGGCGCCACCGACTGAGCCGTCACCCGCCCGGCGCGACCGCCCCCAGCTGCTCGTCGTCCGCGCCGCGCCGGGGTCGCGCGGCGCCCGCGGACGGTCCGGGGGCCGGCCCGGACACCGGGTACTCCCGTGGTCCCTGCTGCCATGGACCCATCGTGGCAGCGGCCGCCCCGGCGGGGAACAGCTGCCGTTGCGAGCCACCGCTTCGGGTGACCGGGCGGTGCCCGGGCGGTCGCGGGGGCGGCCGTAGAATGACGCGGTACGTCTGGTACCCGCAGAGGACTGGAACGGAAGTTAAGGACGAGGGCCGAGCCGTGAGCACCTCCGACCACGCAGGTTTTCCCGCCGCGGCCGACCCCTTCGGCGACCCGCTCGACCCGGGGAACCGCCCCGCCCGCCTCGCCGTGGGTGTGGTCGGGACGGGCCGGGTCGGTCCCGCGCTGGGCGCGGCACTGCAGCTGGCGGGCCACCGGGTGGTGGCCGCGTCCGGGGTGTCCGCGGCCTCGCGGCGCCGGGCCGAGGCGCTGCTGCCGGGGGTCCGGCTGGTCTCCCCGCCGCAGGTGCTGGCCGCCGCCGACCTGGTCCTGCTGACGGTGCCGGACGACGCGCTGGCGGACCTGGTGGCCGGGCTGGCCGCCACCGGCGCGGTGCGGCCCGGGCAGATCGTGGTGCACACCTCCGGCGCGCACGGGGCCGCGGTACTGGAGCCGGCCACCCGGGCCGGCGCGCTGCCGCTGGCGCTGCACCCGGCGATGACCTTCACCGGCACCTCGGTGGACGTGGCCCGGCTGGCCGGCTGCCCTTTCGGGGTGACCGCGCCCGAGGAACTGCGGCCGGTGGCCGAGGCCCTGGTGGTGGAGATGGGCGGCGAGCCGGAGTGGGTGCCGGAGCAGGTCCGGGCGCTCTACCACACGGCGCTCGCGCACGGGGCGAACCACCTGGTCACCCTGGTCGCGCAGGCGATGGAGCTGCTGCGCTCGGCCGGGGTGGCCGAGCCCGGGCAGCTGCTGGGCCCGCTGCTCGGCGCGGCCCTGGACAACACCCTGCGGGCCGGCGACGCGGCCCTGACCGGCCCGGTCGCCCGCGGTGACGTCGGCACCGTGCGCCGGCACCTGGACCAGCTCGCTACGGTGGCCCCGGACATCGGGCAGGCGTACCGCGCGATGGCCCGGGCCACCGCACAGCGGGCGGTCCGCGGCGGGTCTCTGGCAGCAGAGCCGGCGGCGGCCCTGCTGGACGTACTGAACGAGGAGAAGCACTGATGGCGGGCAAGAACCAGCGCGGCGGCAAGCCGGCGCCCAAGGACCACAAGGCCGAGCTCACGCACACCGTGGCGGACTTCGAGGCGGCCTTCTGGCCGGACGAGCAGCCGGTGGACAACGCGGTGGTGATGACCATGGGCGCGCTGCACGAGGGCCACGCCGCGCTGATCCGGGCCGCCCGCAAGCAGGTCGGCCGGGACGGCCGGGTCGCGGTGACGGTGTTCGTCAACCCGCTCCAGTTCGGCGCCGGCGAGGACCTGGACCGCTACCCGCGCAACCTGGCCGCCGACCTGCGGCTGGCCGAGCAGGCGGGGGCGGACGTGGTGTTCGCGCCGACCACCGAGGAGATGTACCCGAACGGCGAGCCGCTGGTGCGCCTGGCCGCGGGCCCGATGGGCGAGCGGTTCGAGGGCGCGTCCCGCCCCGGCCACTTCGACGGCATGCTGACCGTGGTCGCCAAGCTGCTGCACATCACCGACCCGGACTTCGCGTTCTTCGGCGAGAAGGACGCGCAGCAGCTGGCGATCGTCCAGCGGATGGTGGCCGACCTGGACTTCGACGTGGAGATCGTCGGCGTGCCGACCGTCCGGGAGGAGGACGGCCTGGCGCTGTCCTCGCGCAACCGGTTCCTGTCCGAGGCCGAGCGCGGGCAGGCGCTGGCGCTGTCCCGGGCGCTGTTCGCCGGGCGGGACGCCGGTGCGCAGGGCCCGAAGGCCGTCCGCGAGGCCGCGGCGGCCGCCCTCGACGCCGCCGACGGTGTCGCCCTCGACTACCTCGCCCTGATCGACCCGGACACCTTCACCGAGGCGCCGGACGACTTCCAGGGCGAGGCGGTGCTGGCCGTGGCCGCGAAGGTGGGTTCCACCCGCCTGATCGACAACGTCCGCATCATCGTCCGCTAGACACGGCCCAGGCCCCACCCGCAGTCCCCGCACCCCGCAGTACCCACCCCCGTAGCCGAAGTAGGCATGCACTCACAGGAGGCGTGACCAGATGCTCCGCACCATGCTCAAGTCCAAGATCCACCGGGCCACCGTGACCCAGGCCGACCTGCACTACGTCGGCTCGGTCACGGTGGACGAGGACCTGCTCGACGCGGCCGACCTGCTGCCCGGCGAGCTGGTCCACATCGTCGACGTGACCAACGGCGCCCGGCTGGAGACGTACACCATCGCCGGCCCGCGCGGCTCCGGCGTCATAGGCATCAACGGCGCCGCCGCCCACCTGGTGCACCCCGGCGACCTGGTGATCCTGATCGCCTACGGGCAGATGGACACCGCCGAGGCCAAGGCGTACCTGCCGAAGGTGGTGTTCGTGGACGCCGCCAACCGGGTCACCTCGGTCGGGCCGGACGCCGCCGACGCCCCCGAGGGCAGCGGCCTGCTGCGCGGGGACCTGGGGGCCCCCGCGTCGCCGGGCCGGGGCGCGTACCGTGATGCCGACGGCGCGGCCCCGACCGCCGCGCACTGAAGGAGCAAGTGAAGCCATGTCGTCGTACCGCCTGACCGCTCCCGCCCCCGGCTGGACCACGACCACCGACGTCGTCGTGGTCGGCTCCGGGGTGGCCGGCCTCACCGTCGCGCTCAACGCCCGCAAGGCCGGCCTGCGGGCCATGGTGGTCACCAAGGCGATGCTCGACGACGGCTCCACCCGCTGGGCCCAGGGCGGCATCGCCGCCGCCCTGGGGCCCGGCGACACCCCCGAGCAGCACCTCGCCGACACCCTGGTGGCCGGTGCCGGGCTCTGCGACGAGGAGGCCGTGCGCACCCTGGTCACCGAGGGCCCGGACGCGGTCCGGAACCTGATCGCCACCGGCGCGGCCTTCGACAAGGACGACGAGGGCGAGATCCTGCTGACCCGCGAGGGCGGTCACCACCGCCGCCGGATCGCGCACGCCGGCGGCGACGCCACCGGTGCGGAGATATCGCGGGCGCTGGTCGAGGCGGTGCGCTCCGACCCGGGCGTCGAGCTGATCGAGCACGCGCTGGTGCTCGACCTGCTGACCGACGCGGCGGGCCACGCGGCCGGCCTGACCCTGCACGTGATGGGCGAGGGCCAGCGCGACGGCGTCGGCGCGATCCGCGCCCGGGCGGTGGTGCTGGCCACCGGCGGCATGGGCCAGGTGTTCTCCGCCACCACCAACCCGGCCGTCTCCACCGGTGACGGCGTGGCGCTGGCGCTGCGCGCCGGGGCCGAGGTGACCGACCTGGAGTTCGTCCAGTTCCACCCGACCGTGCTGTGGCTCGGCCCGGACGCCGAGGGCCAGCAGCCGCTGGTCTCCGAGGCGGTCCGCGGCGAGGGCGCGTACCTGGTGGACGCCGACGGCGTGCGCTTCATGGTCGGGCAGCACGAGCTGAACGAGCTGGCGCCGCGGGACATCGTCGCCAAGGCGATCACCCGGCGGATGGAGCTCACCGGCGCCGAGCACATGTACCTGGACGGGCGCCACTTCGGCGCCGCGATGTGGGCCGAGCGCTTCCCGACCATCCTGGCGTCCTGCCGCTCGCACGGCATCGACCCGGTCACCGACCTGATCCCGGTCGCTCCCGCCGCGCACTACGCCTCCGGCGGCATCCGCACCGACCTGCACGGCCGCACCACCGTCCCGGGCCTGTACGCCTGCGGCGAGGTGGCCTGCACCGGCGTGCACGGCGCCAACCGGCTGGCCTCCAACTCGCTGCTGGAGGGGCTGGTCTTCGCCGAGCGGATCGCCGCCGACCTGGCCGCCCGGCACCACGCCGGCGAGCTGCCCGAGCGGGCGGTCGACGTGGCGGGCGCCCGCGCCGCGCACCCGGTACCGCTGCTCGCGCCCGAGGCGCGGGCCGACGTCCAGCGGCTGATGTCCCGGGGCGCCGGCGTGCTGCGCTCGGCCGCCTCGATGGCCGCCACCGCCGCCGGGCTGGCCGCCCTGGCCGGGGCCGCCCTGGCGCACGCCGCCGAGGAGAAGCCCGCCGACCCGCGGGTGGAGACCTGGGAGGCCACCAACCTGCACCTGGTCGCGACCGCCCTGGTGGCCGCCGCCGCGCAGCGCGCGGAGACCCGCGGCTGCCACTGGCGGGAGGACTTCCCGGAGCGCGACGACCCGCACTGGCAGCGCCACCTGGTGACCGTCCTCGCCGCCGACGGCACCCCCGTCAGCACCGTCGAGCCCCAGTAACCCCCTCGTCCTCCGCCCGGCCGCCGCCGGGGAACCCCCGCAAGGAGCACCCGATGACCCACGACCACGACCACGAGCACGCCGACCTCCCGCTGGCCGACCAGGGCGGCTGCGGCGACGGCTGCGCCTGCGGCGACGGCGAGGCGTACGAGACCGGGCTGGACCCGGCGCTGGCCGAGCTGCTGGAGGAGGCCGGCCTGGACCCGGTCGAGGTGGAGGACATCGCCTCGCTGGCGCTGGCCGAGGACCTGGCCGGCGGCGAGGACGTCACCTCGGTCGCCACCGTGCCGGCCGACGCGGTCGCCACCGCCGACTTCACGGCCCGTCAGGCCGGTGTGGTGGCGGGCCTGCGGGTCGCCGAGGCCGTGGTCTCGCTGGTCTGCGAGGAGGAGTTCGAGGTCGAGCGGCACGTCGAGGACGGCGCCGCCGTGGAGGCCGGCCAGGTGCTGCTCTCGGTCCGCAGCCGTACCCGCGACCTGCTCACCGCCGAGCGCTCGGCGCTCAACCTGCTCTGCCACCTGTCCGGCATCGCCACCGCCACCCGGGCCTGGGCCGACGCCCTGGAGGGCACCTCGGCGGTGGTCCGCGACACCCGCAAGACCACCCCGGGCCTGCGCTCGCTGGAGAAGTACGCGGTCCGCTGCGGCGGCGGGGCCAACCACCGGATGGCGCTGTCGGACGCGGCGCTGGTCAAGGACAACCACGTGGTGGCGGCCGGCGGGGTGGCCGAGGCGTTCAAGGCCGTCAAGGCGCTCTACCCGGAGCTGCCGGTCGAGGTGGAGGTCGACACCGTCGAGCAGATCCAGCCGGTGCTGGACGCCGGGGCGGACCTGATCCTGCTGGACAACTTCACCGTGGCGCAGCTGAAGCAGGCCGTCGCGCTGGTGGCCGGCAAGGCGAAGCTGGAAGCCTCCGGCGGTCTGACCCTGGCCACCGCGCGCGAGGTCGCCGACACTGGTGTCGACTACCTCGCCGTCGGCGCCCTGACCCACTCCTCGCCGATCCTGGACATCGGCCTGGACCTCCGCGCCTGACCTCTCGCCCGAGCCAGAAAGCACCCCATGCTCCTCACGATCGACGTCGGAAACACCCAGACCACGCTCGGCCTGTTCGACGGTGAGGAGATCGTCGAGCACTGGCGGATCTCGACCGACCCGCGCCGCACGGCGGACGAACTCGCGGTGCTGATGCAGGGACTGATGGGTGCGCACCCCATCGTCTCCGCCTCGGACCGGGTGGAGGGGCTGGCGATCTGCTCCTCGGTGCCCGCCGTGCTCCACGAGCTCCGCGAGGTGACCCGCCGGTACTACGGCGACGTCCCCGCGGTGATCGTGGAGCCGGGGGTGAAGACCGGGGTGCACGTGCTGATGGACAACCCCAAGGAGGTCGGCGCGGACCGGATCGTCAACGCGCTGGCGGCCAACCACCTCTACGGCGGCCCGTGCATCGTGGTCGACTTCGGCACCGCGACCACCTTCGACGCCGTGAACGAGCGCGGCGACTACGTCGGCGGGGCGATCGCGCCCGGGATCGAGATCTCGGTCGAGGCGCTCGGCATGCGCGGTGCCCAGCTCCGCAAGATCGAGCTGGCCCGGCCGCGCAACGTGATCGGCAAGAACACCGTCGAGGGGATGCAGTCGGGCATCCTGTACGGCTTCGCCGGCCAGGTCGACGGCCTGGTCAACCGGATGGCCAGGGAGCTGTCCAAGGACCCGGACGACGTCCAGGTGATCGCCACCGGCGGGCTGGCCCCGCTGGTGCTCGGCGAGGCCGAGACCATCGACGTGCACGAGCCCTGGCTCACCCTGATCGGCCTGCGGCTGATCTTCGAGCGCAACCGCCCGGCCACCGCGGCCTGACGGCGCTCCGGCGCCCGGTCCTGCGCCGGGCCGCCGGGGCCGCCCGGCCGGTGGTTCGGAGACTGCCGGTCCGGACGGGAGCGGCCGTCCGGCGGGCCGCCGGGCCCCGGGACGGGCACCCGGGCGGCCGTCGGGCCAAACGTGGGTTCTTGATCCGACGCTCCCGACAAATCGGATATTCGTCACGTAGGGTCAGCGCATGCCTACGCCTCACGGATCGCGCGGCGGCATGGCGTTCAGCGCCGACGAAGTCCGCGTGCTGCGCCGCGCCCTCGCCCAAGCCCTCCACCCGGCCATGCCCGACCGCCTCCGGCCGCCCGCGCCGGTGCCCGAACTCTGGGCCGAGGACGTCCAGGAGGCCCTGTACCTCACCGAGGCGATCGACGAGGCCGTCGCGGAGGGCGGCCGGCTGCGGGCGTTCCTGCTCGCCGACCTCGCCCGCTACCGGGCCGCCCTGCCCGGCAGCGCGGCCGGCTACCTGGAACGGCTGGAGGAGGCCGTCGCGGACGGCTACCTGCCGTCCCCCGACGACCTCGCGGCGCTGCGGTCCCTCACCCGCAGGCCCTGCGGTCCGGCCGAGCGCTCCCGCCGGTCCCGGCTGGCCGGGCGCTGCCACGCGCTCGCCGAGGCCGAGGTCCGCGAGCGGCTCTCGCTCGGCACCGGTGCGCGCCACCTGACGGCGGTGCCCGACCAGGCCGCCGCACCCACCTTCGCCGCGGCCCCCGACACCGCGGACCACCCAGTTGGAGGACGGATCCCGATGAGCAACTCCGCCCAGTCCGCCCAGATCACCACCGCCGGCCGCCCCCAGCCGGGCCGGCCGGCCACCCAGGGCAAGCCGGGTCCGCACGACAAGCAGACCCACCAGCCGCGCCGGATGCCCACCCCCGCCGAACTGTTCGGCCGCCGCCCGCGCCCCGCGGACCGGACCGCGCCGCAGGAGGAGGCCGAGCTGGCCACCGGCACCGGCTGAGCCGCCCGCACCCGGCGCAAGGGGGAGGTCCGCACACCGGGCCTCCCCCGCGCACGTCCCGGGCGGATCCCGCCCCCCGGTACGCCAGACGTCGTATCCACGGCCCGGGTTGAGCATCGGTCAGGTCACGGCCCGGGCCGTCGCCGCCCGCCTTCGGGCCCCTTTGCCGGAATATCCGCCCATTGATTTCCCCCACCGGACACACCGCGCAGCCCTACCGTCGGCGTGCGCCCCATCCGGGGTGCGACCACCGGACGGACGGGGGAATCCGTGCACATCCGACGCCATCGACCAGCTCTCGCCCCGCTCACCGCACTGCTGCTGACCGCCGCCGCGGCGGCCACCGCGGCACCCGCCCACGCGGCCGGACCCGCGCCCGCCCTGCACGGCCCGGCCGTGCTCGCCCTGGACCCGGACCGCCCGGCCGACCAGGGACCGGCCCGGCTGCAACTCGACCTCGGCCTCCCCGGCGGCACCACCGCGCAGGCGAAGGTCACCATCGACACCGCCGCCCTCGGCGGCGCGGCCCGCCTGGCCGCGGTCAGCACCAGCAGCAGCTACGCCACCTGCACCACCACCGCCGCCGTGGTCGACTGCGACGTGCGGATCGACGGCTCCCTCACCCGCTCCGTGTACCTGGACCTGGTCCCCGAGCCGTCCGCCGCACCCGGCACCACCGGCACCGTCCGCACCACCGCGGTCTCCGACGGCGGCTCGGCCGCCCTCACCACCGGCGTGGTGGTCGGCGGCACCCGGCTGACCGCGGCGGAGGTGACCGCGCCGGCCGGGCTGAAGCCGGGCGACCCCTGGTCACCCGTCCTGGAGATCACCAACCACGGGCAGCTGACCGCCCCCCGGCTGGTGGTCGCGTTCGTCCAGCCGGTCGGCGTCGCGTTCAGGCAGAAGTACCGCAACTGTGAGTACGGCGAGCGTGCCGAGCCCGACCCCTACCCCGGCCCGGCGGACCGGGCCGTGCTGTGCACCGTCGACTCCCCGGTGGCCCCGGGCGAGACCGTCCGGCTGGACCCGCTCGGGCTCCGGATCACCCGGGACTCCGCGGGTGCGAGCGCGCAGCTCCTGCTCCGCCCGGCCGCCTTCGAGACGGGCTCCTGGCTGCGCACCCACTACCGCTTCACCGCCGGCCCGGCCAACGGCCCCCGGCTGACCACCGGGAAGCCGCCGGTCCCCGCACCGGGCACCACCCCGGTGGCGGACCTCGCCGACGGCGGCCAGTCCTGGACCGGCCTGTACGCCCCGGTCGAGCACAGCGCGGACTTCCGCGCGCTCGGCGCCTGGGCGCCGGACACCGCCGCCCCCGGCCGGGGCACCCTGACGGTGGGCCTGCACAACCGCGGGCCGGCCTCGATCGGCGGCGGCGGCAACTCCGGGAGCTCCCCGGTCGACGTCCAGGTCGCCCTGGACCGGCGGATCACCGTGGTCGCGGCGGACCCGCGGTGCCACCGGACACCCTGGCTTGAGACCGACCCCGGCACCGCCCTGTACAGCTGCGAGGTCGACAGCTGGATCCCCACCGGCCACCGGTCCGCCTTCGCCTTCACCCTCGCCGCCGACCCGGCCGCCGGGCTGGCGGCCGTGGTCCGCCTGCACAACGAGTTCGGGGAGCAGGACGGCCACCCGGCCACCTCGATGCCGTGGGACCACAACCCCGGCAACGACAGCGTGACCCTGCGGCTGGACGCCCGGCCGCACGGCTCGGTGCCGCCCGCCGCCACCGCCCCGGCGGAAGCCACGGCCGCCCGCCAGGAGTGACCGGCCCGCCCCGGCCGGGTCCGTGCGACGCGGCCGGGGCGGCGCCCCATCCGCTGACGGGAGCGGCCGTTCGGCTGGCTACCCTTGTGGGGTGACCGATCAGAGCACTGTCCCCGCGACCGACGACCTTCCCGAGCAGATGCGCGTCCGGCGCGAAAAGCTGGAGCGGCTCCGGGCGGCCGGCGTCGACCCGTACCCGGTCGGCTTCCCCCGCACCACCAGCATCGCGGACCTCCGCGCCAAGCACCCCGACCTGGAGCCGGACACCGCGACCGGCGAGCGGGCCGGCGTGACCGGCCGGGTGGTCCTGGCCCGCACCGGCGGCAAGCTCTGCTTCGCCACCCTGCGGGACGGCTCCGGCGACCTCCAGGTGATGTTCTCCCTGGACAAGCTGGGACCGGAGCGGCTGGCGGCCTGGAAGTCCGACATCGACCTGGGCGACCAGGTGGGCGTCGAGGGCGAGGTGATCACCTCCAAGCGCGGCGAGCTGTCCGTGATGGTCGACCGCTGGGAGCTCACCGCCAAGTGCCTGCGGCCGCTGCCGGACAAGCACAAGGGCCTGACCGACCCGGAGGCCCGGGTCCGCCAGCGGTACGTGGACCTGATCGTCAACCCCGAGGCGCGCGAGATCCTCCACCTGCGCAGCAAGGTGGTCCGCTCGATCCGCCGCACCTACGAGGAGCGCGGCTACATCGAGGTCGAGACCCCGATGCTGCAGCCGGTGCACGGCGGCGCCAACGCCCGCCCGTTCACCACCCACATCAACGCGTACGACATCGACCTCTTCCTGCGGATCGCCCCGGAGCTGTACCTCAAGCGGCTGGTGGTCGGCGGCGCCGAGAAGGTCTTCGAGATCAACCGCAACTTCCGCAACGAGGGCGCGGACTCCACCCACAACCCGGAGTTCACCTCGCTGGAGTCGTACGAGGCCTACGGCGACTACGACACCCAGGCCGAGCTGATCCGGGCGACCATCGTGAACGCCGCCCGCGACGCGCTCGGCACCACCGTGGTCCGGGGCATCGGCCCCGACGGCACCGAGCACGAGATCGACCTGGCCGAGCCGTGGACCGAGGTCAGCGTCTACCCCGGCATCTCGGCCCACCTGGGCACCGAGATCACCCCCGACACCTCCGTCGAGGAGCTGCGCAAGCTCGCCGACGAGGCCGGCGTGCCCTACGAGAAGGAGTGGGGCCACGGCCAGATCGTGCTGGAGATGATCGAGCGGCTGCTGGAGCACAACGCGATCAAGCCGACCTTCATCCGGGACTACCCCACCGAGGTCTCGCCGCTGACCCGCCAGCACCGCTCGATCCCGGGCGTGGCCGAGAAGTGGGACCTGGTGATCTTCGGTACCGAGATCGGCACCGCCTACTCCGAGCTGATCGACCCCGTCGAGCAGCGGGCCCGGCTGACCGCCCAGTCCCTGCTGGCGGCCGGCGGCGACGTCGAGGCGATGCAGGTGGACGAGGACTTCCTGCGCGCCCTGGAGTACGCGATGCCCCCCACCGGCGGCCTGGGCCTCGGTGTGGACCGCCTGATCATGCTGCTCACCGGCAAGAACATCCGCGAGACGGTGCTCTTCCCGCTGGTGAAGCCGGAGGCCAAGCAGGCGGCCGCGGCCGCCGAGGAGGAGTGACCTGATGGACTACGTCAGCGCGATCGTGCCGCCGCTCGTCATGGCGATCGGCTTCGGCTTCCTGGTGCGGGCGATCATCCGCAGCCAGGGCGGGGCCCAGCGGGCCAAGGAGGACGCCGCCGCCGACGCCCTCGCGGCCCGTTCCACCACGGGCGAATAGCAGCCGCGACCGGCGCGCCGTCACCCCAGCGGGTGGCGGCGCGCCGGTGTCGTTTCCGCCGGGCCCGATTCTGTCCGAAACACCCCTATCCTGGCCGGACTATGGTGCGGCAACTCGGAGAACTCGAGAACGACATCATGACCAGGGTGTGGCAGTGGAACCGCCCGGTCACGGTTCGCGAGGTTCTGCTGGATCTGCAGTCGGAACGCGAAATCGCGTACACGACGGTGATGACCGTGCTCGACAAGCTGTACCGAAAGGGCTGGCTGCGGCGGGAGCAGGCGGGCCGGGCGTATCGATATGAGCCGGTCTCGTCCCGCGAGGCATACACCGCCGCGCTGATGAACGACGCGTGGGCGACCAGTGACAATCCGGCCGCGGCACTGGTGCACTTCTTCGGCCTGATGTCGCCCGAGCAGCGCGACGCCCTTCGGGACGCGCTGCGGGTGGCGGGGCCGTTCCCGGATACCGCGCCGGTCGATACGCCCTCGACCGATACCCCGGCGGCCGATACGCCGGTGGCCGATACGCCGGTGGCCGATACGCCGGTGGCCGATACCGGGCGCCCCGATACGCCGCCGGGCGATACCGGGGAGACCCCTTGGCCGCCCGCACGATAACGTCCCGCCATGGAGGTCACCATCCGCCGGGCGCGGACCACCGATGTGCGGGCCGTGCGAGGGCTCATCGACGCCTACTCGCGGGACGGGATTCTGCTGGACAAGCCCACAGTCACATTGTTCGAATCGGTGCAGGAGTTCTGGGTCGCCGAACGCGACGACACCGGCACGGTGGTCGCCTGCGGCGCCCTGCACGTGATGTGGGAGGACCTGGCCGAGGTGCGCACCCTGGCGGTCGACCCGGCCTGCAAGGGCCACGGCCTCGGCCACCTGGTGCTCGACAAGCTGCTGCAGACCGCGCGCTGGCTGGGAGTCCGTCGGATTTTCTGCTTGACGTTCGAGGTCGACTTCTTCGCGAAACACGGTTTCGTCGAGATCGGTGAAACCGACGATCGTACGTCAGACCCGGCCGCCGTCGCCACGGAAGTCTATGAAGAACTCCTGCGCTCGTACGATGAAGGTGTCGCGGAGTTCCTGGACCTGGAGCGGGTGAAGCCGAACACCCTGGGCAACTCCCGCATGCTGCTGCGACTCTACTGAGTCCGGGCGCGCGCCGAGTGCCTTGTCGCGCATGTCGCACACCCCCGGGGACGCCCGGGGGTTTGTGTTTTCCGGGAAAAGGCGGTTTCCTTTCTCCAGGCAATGAGTTGTTGACACGGAAAGGGAAGCCCGTGGCACAGAGGGTTCAAGTCATTCTGGAAGACGATCTCGACGGCGGCTCGGCGGACGAGACGGTCACGTTCGCGCTGGACGGCGTTGCCTACGAGATCGACCTGAAGAGCGACAACGCGGAGAAGCTGCGCGGCCTGCTGGCCCCGTACGTCGAGAAGGGCCGCAAGCAGAGCGGGCGGCTCAGCGCCCCCCGTCGCAGCAGCGGCCGGGCGGCCGGCCGGTCCTCCGCGGGACAGCCGGACACCGCGAAGATCCGGAACTGGGCGAAGGAGAACGGCTACCAGGTCAACGACCGCGGCCGGGTGCCCAGCAACGTGCGCGAGGACTACGAGAAGGCGCACGCCTCCTGACCCCACCGGGGTCCTCCGGGGCGTCGGCGCCGGGACCGGCAGGTCACGGCCGCGGGCGGCCGCCGGGCAGTCGCACAGCCGCCGCAGACCGGGTGGGCCCAGGTTCAGGGCCGGGCCGCCCGTTCCCGGCCGCGGCCGGGCCGCAGCGCGGCCCGGCGCCGCCGGGCGCCCGCACGGCGGCGGCCGGAGTTCCGCCCGGCCACGGACCGCCGGGGCGCAGGCCCCAGCGTCCGCCGTCCGGACCGGGACGGGCCACGAGCGGCGGGACGGTCCCGGGCTGTGCAACGCTGTAAGGGCGAAGCGGTCACGCGGACGGCACCTGATCGGGTGGCCGGCCCAGTCGGCGCCGGTCGTCCGGCCGCCGCGACGGACCCCACCCGGGTCGAGCGCGGCTCGCGGGGCGGCCGAGCCGCCGTCAGCTCGGCGGCGGGCCGGACGGATCGGCCGCCGGACTTCTCGCCAGGCGAACACCGCCACCCGGGAAACTGCGCGAAACTCGCCGGAATACCGGGTATGAATGCAGGCGGGAGGGGTCGAACGGCCCCGACCGCTGGCAGGATGCGAGACCGGCCGCCCCGCCCTCGGCAGCGCTTGTTCGCCGATGGCGTAGCGGTATCGGGTGCATCGGGCCCACCTGTGGGAACACCGTCTCCCAGCATCAGGTTGGGACTGGTGTCGGCTGGTCGCGCTGCATGATTCCCCACGCGAGTGGGGTTGACTCTTCTCGTCCGGCGACGGGCGGGAGAGGCCCATGGCCGCGCCGCTGAGCGGGACTAGCATGCGGAAGGACAGGGCGGGGACGGACCCCGAACTGACCGACCGCTCTGAGGAGCGATTAACGATGTTCGAGAGGTTCACCGACCGCGCGCGGCGGGTTGTCGTCCTGGCTCAGGAAGAAGCCCGGATGCTCAACCACAACTACATCGGCACCGAGCACATTCTCCTGGGCCTGATCCACGAGGGCGAGGGTGTCGCCGCCAAGGCGCTGGAGAGCCTCGGGATCTCGCTCGAGGCGGTCCGCCAGCAGGTCGAGGAGATCATCGGGCAGGGCCAGCAGGCACCGTCCGGTCACATTCCCTTCACCCCCCGGGCGAAGAAGGTCCTGGAGCTGTCGCTCCGCGAGGCCCTCCAGCTCGGCCACAACTACATCGGCACCGAGCACATCCTGCTCGGCCTGATCCGCGAGGGCGAGGGCGTCGCCGCCCAGGTCCTGGTGAAGCTGGGCGCCGACCTCAACCGGGTGCGCCAGCAGGTCATCCAGCTGCTCTCGGGCTACCAGGGCAGCAAGGAGTCGGCCCCGGCCGGCGGCCCCGCCGAGGGCACCCCCTCCACCTCGCTGGTCCTGGACCAGTTCGGGCGCAACCTCACCCAGGCCGCCCGCGAGGCCAAGCTCGACCCGGTGATCGGGCGCGAGAAGGAGATCGAGCGGGTCATGCAGGTGCTGTCCCGCCGCACCAAGAACAACCCCGTGCTGATCGGTGAGCCCGGCGTCGGCAAGACCGCCGTGGTCGAGGGCCTGGCCCAGGCGATCGTCAAGGGCGAGGTCCCGGAGACGCTCAAGGACAAGCAGCTGTACACGCTGGACCTGGGCGCCCTGGTGGCCGGTTCGCGGTACCGCGGTGACTTCGAGGAGCGCCTGAAGAAGGTGCTCAAGGAGATCCGCACCCGCGGCGACATCATCCTGTTCATCGACGAGCTGCACACCCTGGTCGGCGCGGGCGCCGCCGAGGGCGCGATCGACGCCGCGTCGATCCTCAAGCCGATGCTGGCCCGCGGTGAGCTCCAGACCATCGGCGCCACCACGCTCGACGAGTACCGCAAGCACCTGGAGAAGGACGCCGCGCTGGAGCGCCGCTTCCAGCCGATCCAGGTCGCGGAGCCGTCGCTGCCGCACACCATCGAGATCCTCAAGGGCCTGCGGGACCGCTACGAGGCGCACCACCGGGTGTCCATCACGGACGCCGCGCTGGTCGCCGCCGCGACCCTGGCCGACCGGTACATCTCGGACCGCTTCCTGCCGGACAAGGCGATCGACCTGATCGACGAGGCCGGCTCCCGGATGCGCATCCGCCGGATGACCGCGCCGCCGGACCTCCGCGAGTTCGACGAGAAGATCGCCGACGTGCGCCGCGAGAAGGAGAGCGCGATCGACGCGCAGGACTTCGAGAAGGCCGCGTCCCTGCGCGACAACGAGAAGCAGCTCCTGCAGGCCAAGGCCAAGCGGGAGAAGGAGTGGAAGGCCGGCGACATGGACGTCGTCGCCGAGGTGGACGAGGAGCTGATCGCCGAGGTGCTGGCGACGGCCACCGGCATCCCGGTCTTCAAGCTCACCGAGGAGGAGTCCTCCCGGCTGCTGCGCATGGAGGACGAGCTGCACAAGCGCGTCATCGGCCAGAAGGACGCCATCAAGGCGCTCTCGCAGGCCATCCGGCGCACCCGTGCGGGCCTCAAGGACCCGAAGCGCCCCGGTGGCTCGTTCATCTTCGCCGGCCCGTCCGGTGTCGGTAAGACCGAGCTGTCCAAGACGCTGGCGGAGTTCCTGTTCGGCGACGAGGACGCGCTGATCGCGCTCGACATGTCCGAGTTCTCCGAGAAGCACACGGTCTCCCGGCTGTTCGGCTCCCCGCCCGGTTACGTGGGCTACGAGGAGGGCGGCCAGCTGACCGAGAAGGTCCGCCGCAAGCCGTTCTCGGTGGTGCTGTTCGACGAGGTCGAGAAGGCCCACCCGGACATCTTCAACTCGCTGCTGCAGATCCTGGAGGACGGTCGCCTGACCGACTCCCAGGGCCGGGTGGTCGACTTCAAGAACACGGTCATCATCATGACCACCAACCTCGGCACCCGGGACATCTCCAAGGGCTTCAACCTCGGCTTCGCGGCCACGGGTGACGCCCAGACCGGGTACGAGCGGATGAAGGCCAAGGTCAGCGAGGAGCTCAAGCAGCACTTCCGGCCCGAGTTCCTGAACCGTGTCGACGACATCGTGGTCTTCCACCAGCTGTCCGAGGAAGACATCATCCAGATCGTCGACCTGATGATCGACAAGGTGGACGGCCGGCTGAAGGACCGCGACATGGGCCTGGAGCTCAGCGTCGAGGCCAAGAAGCTGCTCGCCAAGCGCGGCTACGACCCGCTGCTCGGTGCCCGTCCGCTGCGCCGGACCATCCAGCGCGAGATCGAGGACCACCTCTCCGAGAAGATCCTCTTCGGTGAGCTGCGGGCCGGTCAGATCGTGGTGGTCGGTACGGAGGGTGAGGGCAAGGAGGCCAAGTTCACCTTCCGCGGCGAGGAGAAGTCGGCGGTGGCCGACACCCCGGCCGCGGTGAGCACCGCGGGTCCGGATCTCACCAAGTAGTAACCGCAGCCGAATAGCGCCGCGGCCCCGACCGAGTGTCGGGGCCGCGGCGTTTTCAGTTGCAAAACTGTTTACGGATCCAATTGCTGTGAAAATCCAGACTTTTCACCCTTGGAGCACGATCCCGGCGGTCCTACGGATACGAACGGGGCCCTGACGGCGGTGCTTAGCAACCGATTTGACTGACTATCAGCTGATCCGGGCGGCCTGGAGGATAGCGGCGTGGCCATGCCATGGTCAAGGTCTTTCTTTTTTACTAGCTCTTGGATCAAATGTCGTCCACCTGTCTTTCATTGGTTCACCGGCTGGCCAAGAGCTGTGCCGGTAAGGGGAGGACGTCACCACGTTGAAGATATCCAGGAAGGCCGCCGCGGCCGCCGCTGCCGTCGCGGCCGTCGCCGCGCTCGGTGCGGGGATGCTCCCGGGAACGGCCGTCGCCGCCCCGAACGCTGTCCCCCGTGACCCGGCCGACGCAGCCCTGAGCACCAAGCTCGACGACTCGCTTCCCGGCCCGCTCTCCGGGAAGGTCGAGGCCGAGCAGAAGGCGGCCGTCGACCAGCTGGTCAACGGCACCGCCACCATCGAGTCGCACGGCGGTGGCACCAGCATCAAGCTGGGCCGTGACAAGTACGTGGAGCTCGGTCGCGAGCGCACGGACAAGATTTTCACCATCCTCGTCGACTTCAGCGACCAGGTGGACAACACCACCAAGCTGCCCGACGGCACCGTCAAGTACGGCGGCACCCCCGGCCCGGCGCACAACCAGATCGCCGCGCCGGACCGGGCGACCAACAACTCGACCGCCTGGCAGGCCGATTACAACCAGCAGCACTACCAGGACCTGTACTTCTCGAAGACCGGCGACTCGCTGAAGACCTTCTACGAGCGTCAGTCCTCGGGCCGGTACTCGGTCGACGGCCAGGTCACCGACTGGGTCAAGGTGCCGTGGAACGAGGCCCGTTACGGCTCGGACTACTGCGGCCAGCACGTCTGCAACAACGCGCAGGACCTGATCCGCGACGGCATCAACGCCTGGGTCGCCGACCAGAAGGCCAAGGGCCAGACGGACGCGCAGATCAAGGCCACGATCGCCGGCTACGACCAGTGGGACCGGTACGACTACGACCACGACGGCAACTTCAACGAGCCCGACGGTTACATCGACCACTTCCAGATCGTGCACGCCGGTGAGGACCAGTCGGCCGGCGGCGGCGTCCAGGGCACCAACGCCCTGTGGGCCCACCGCTCGTACGTCTACGGCGCGCTGTCCGGCCAGGCCGGTCCGGACGCCAACAAGCTCGGCGGCACCCCGGTCGGCAACTCCGGCATCTGGGTCGGCGACTACACCATGCAGCCGGAGAACGGCGGCCTCGGTGTCTTCGCGCACGAGTACGGCCACGACCTCGGTCTGCCGGACCTCTACGACACCTCCGGCTCCGGCAACGACAACTCGGTCGGCTTCTGGTCGCTGATGTCGTCCGGTTCCTGGCTCGGCACCGGCAAGAACGAGATCGGCGACAAGCCCGCCGACCTCGACGTCTGGAGCAAGCTGCAGCTCGGCTGGCTGAAGTTCGACAAGGCCCAGGCCGGCAAGGACTCGCTGCACTGGCTCGGCCCGGTGGAGTACAACACGAAGCGGCCGCAGGCCATCGTGATGGACCTGCCGAAGAAGACCGTCACCACCGAGATCAACACCCCCTTCGCGGGCGGCAACGAGTGGTGGAGCGGTAGCGCGGACGACCTGAACGTCTCGCTGACCCGCACCATCGACCTCACCGGCAAGACCTCGGCCAGCCTGTCGGCCAAGGCCTGGTACGAGCTCGAGACCGACTACGACTACGCCTACGGCGAGGTCTCCACCGACGGCGGCAAGAACTGGACCGCCGTCGCCGGTACCTTCAACGGCGCGGCGCTGCCGGTCGACGGTGCGAACCACCCGGCGATCAACGGCACCACCAACAACACCTGGGGCGACCTGGTCTTCCCGCTCGACGCCTACGCGGGCAAGAGCATCCAGTTCCGCTTCCACAACGTCACCGACGGCGGTGTCCACCTCAAGGGCCTCGCGATCGACGACGTGAAGGTCACCGCCGACAACGCGGCCGTCTTCACCGACGGTGCCGAGAACGGCGACAACGGCTGGACCGCGGCCGGCTTCTCCCGCATCACGGGCAAGTTCTCCAAGGACTACGCCCAGCACTACCTGGTGGAGAACCGTCAGTACGTCTCGTACGACACCATGCTGAAGACCGGCCCGTACGTCTTCGGTTCGGCCGCCAAGCCGAACATGGTCGAGCACTACGCCAACCAGAACGGTGTTCTGATCTGGCTGTGGGACGAGTCGCAGTCCGACAACAACGTCACCAACCACCCGGGCCAGGGTCTGATCCTCCCGATCGACTCCCACCCGGCCCCGCTGAAGTGGGCCGACGGCACCTACATGCGTCCGCGCCTGCAGGGCTACGACTCCACCTTCGGCTTCGAGCGCACCGACGGCCTGAAGCTCGACAAGGCCGACGTGCTCACGAAGATCCCGTCGTCGAAGGCCGTCAGCTCCTTCAACGACCACACCACCAAGTACTACGACCCTGCTACGCCGTTCAGCAGCGTCCAGGTTCCGGACACCCACACCCGCATCGACGTGCTGTGGCAGAGCTGGAACAACCTGGAGACCATCATCCGGGTCCACCCGGTGAAGTGACCTCAGGTCAGCTGATGCAGTGAACAGCTGCGGCCCCGGCGGGTTCCCCCGCCGGGGCCGCGGCGCGTTCCGGGGGAACGGCGGGGCTTCGCCAACGCGCCCTACACCTGGGCGAGCTCCAGGAAGAGGGCGACCGCCTCGGTGATCTCCCTGGGCGTCCAGTCCAGCGCGGCCTCGGAGGCCGTGATCTCGGTCATCGAGAAACCCGGCAGCACCCCCGGCTCGTCCCAGCCGCCGAACAGGCCGACGCCCTGCAGCTCGGCGAGCCGGATGTTGGCCCGGTTCAGGGCGTGCGCCGGGTACGGGAGCCAGAACTGGAACTGGTGGGTGTGCGGCGGGTCCGGGTTGACCCGGCCCCCGGGCGTCGCCGCCAGCGCCGCGGCCACCTCCTTGGCGTTGGCCACGTAGGCGCCCAGCCGTGGCAGTTCGGTGTCCAGCCCGGACAGCGCGGTGAGCACCGCCGGCCACTGCTGGAACAGCCGGCCCCCGTACCGGTGCCGCCAGACCCGTACGCCCCGCGCGAACTCCTCGTCGCCCGCCACCAGCGCGCCGCTGGTCGCTCCGAGCGTCTTGTAGCAGGAGACGTAGACCGAGTTGGCGAGCCCGGCGATCTCCGGCAGCGTCCGGCCGAAGTGCGGCCCCGTCTCCCAGAGCCGGGCGCCGTCCAGGTGGACGTACGCGCCCAGCTCCCGGGCCGCCTCGACCAGCGCGGTCAGCTCCGGCCAGGTGGGCAGCACGAAGCCGGCGTCCCGCAGCGGCAGTTCGAGCATCAACGTGGTGAAGGGCTCGCCGAGCGCCCGCAGCTCCGCCGGGGTGGGCAGCCGCGGTGCCCGGGTCGGCCAGACCGTCCGCAGCCCGCTCAGCACCGAGTACGCGCGCTGCTCGTGCACCTCCGGGTGGGCCAGCGGGTGCATGGCGACCGTCCGGCCCTCGCCGTCCGCCCAGTACTGCAGGGCCGCCTGCTGGGCCATCGTGCCGGTCGGGAAGTAGACCGCGTCCGCCAGTCCGAGCAGGCCCGCCACCCGCCCCTCCAGGGCCCGCACGATGCCGCTGCCGTAGAAGTCCACGGCCTCGTCCAGGTCGTACAGCTCCGCCGCGCCCGCCGCGCCTTCCCCGCCCTCCCCGCCCTTGGACAGCGCGGCCAGTGCGGCCAGCCGCTCCCGGATGGTCCGCGGCCGGGCCCCGGACAGGATCCGGTCGCAGCCGCGCAGGGCCGCGAACCTGCGGGCGGGGTCGGTGGGCGGGGGAACGTCACCGGGCGGGCGGGCAGCTGCGCTCATGCCCCGATCATCGCCGATCCGCCGCCGCCCGGGCCGCTGTGACGCAGCCTCCCTCGCCGGCAACGGCCGGGAGCGGGCGAGATCGGCCGTGAGCAGCCCGGGAGCGGGCGAGATCGGCTGAGATTCTCTAATTTGGGGTGGTTTGGCGGGGCCCCGCCGGTGGTACTGGTCACAGCCTGTCACCTCGGTACGAGGGCGGATAGTAGACCGTGCGGAGTGCGACCGGCCGGTGACCGCGGCTTCCCGCCGCACCGGCCGGGGAACGATCGGGCCCCGGGCGCAGCGGCCGCGCCGAAGATCGTCGCCCGCCCGGAGGGCCGCCGGAGAGCCGGCGGAGGGCCCCGCTCACTAGCGGCCGTAGTACGTCACACCGTTTGGGGCTGCTCAGGGTGACGGTTACACCTGAGTGGTCCCCACCGGTACGCCGGGCCGACCCGGCCCTGCCGCGTGCTGCTCCCCCGACCGCGAGGTACGTCACCGATGCTTTCTCTCCCCCGCACCGGCCGCAAGCTGCTCACCGCCGTCGGGTCCGCCGCGGCCCAGCGCGGTATCCCCGCCATCCAGTCCCTGAACGGCATCAAGGGCCTCAACGGCCTCAAGGGCCTGAACGGGCTGAACGGCGGCGCGGTGCTCGACCGGATGCAGGACCGCCGCGCGAGCGTGGCGTGGGGCGGCGCCGCCGTACTGGCGGTCAGCGCGATGCTGATCCCGGCGGGCTCCGCGCACGCCATGACCGTGCACCCGACCACCCCGGGCAGCTCCGCGTTCACCGCGGCCGCCGCACCGGCCGACCCGGCCGCGGTCGTGCAGATCTCCGCCCCGGCCGCCTACAAGGTGCCGAAGTCGGCCTCCTCCCAGGCCGCCGTGGCGGTGGCGAGCAACCTCGACGCCACCCCGGCTCCGGAGGCCGCCCCGGCCGCCCCCGCTGCCGAGGCACCGGCTGCCGAGGCGCCGGCTGCAGCTCCCGCCCCGGAGGCCGCCCCGGCGCCTGCCCCGGCCCCGGCGCCCGCTCCGGCACCGGCTCCCGCTCCGGCTCCGGCTCCGGCTCCGGCTCCGGCTCCGGCTCCCGAGTGGTCCGTCCCGGTGGCGAGCGGGGCGCACAGCAACCCGTTCGGCAAGATCAACCACTCCTACGCGGCCGGGTACCACACCGGCGAGGACTACGCCGTCAAGGTCGGCACCCCGCTGCTGGCGGTCGGCAACGCCACCGTCGTCTCGGCCAAGCTCGACGGCGCGTACGGCAACGAGATCGTGCTGAAGCTGGCGGACGGCAAGTTCGCCCAGTACGCCCACATGTCCAAGCTCGGCGTGCACGCCGGCCAGAAGGTGTCCGCGGGCCAGCAGATCGGCCTGTCCGGCAACACCGGCAACTCGACCGGCCCGCACCTGCACTTCGAGATCCGCACCGCCAACAAGTACGGCGCCGTGATCGACCCGGTCCAGTACCTGCGCTCGCACGGTGCCGTCGGGGCCTGAGGCCCGTAGCGGGCGGGGGCCAGGGGTGGTCGGGGAGCGGCGGTCAGTGGCCGGCGGTCAGTGGTCAGCCCTGAACCGAAGTCGGCTCGACCGGCCGGGCCGGCCCGGCCGGCTCGATCCGACCGGAGATCTCCAGGGCGACCTCCAGGGCCGCCGCCATGGCCTCCTCCAGCGTCCCGGCGCGGGGGTGGCCCGAGCCGCCCGGACCGCACTGCTCGCCGTCGTCCTGCTTGAGCAGGAACAGCGTCGAGTTGATCGAGAACAGCGCCATGGTGGCGCGCAGCCGGTCGTGGAAGGTCGCGTCCGGGCCGTGCACCAGCCGGATCATCGCGACCATCCGCTCCTTGAACTCCAGCCCGGCCTCCGACTCCCGGAGGGCGGGCTGGTTCTCGTGGAAGAACCGCAGCAGCGGCGCCCGCTCGACCATCCCGGCGGCGAACCGGCGCACCAGCTCGTCCCGCAGCTCCGGCGACCACGGCTTGCCCTCGCCGAAGGCGATGGCCTCGTCGATCGGCGCCGCCATGCTCCGGACGATGCCGCGGACGATGTCGTCCTTGGTCTTGAAGTGGTAGTACAGCGCAGCCTTGGTGACGCCGAGGCGGTCCGCGATCTCCCGCAGCGAGGTCTTCTCGTACCCCTGTGCCGCGAAGAGCTCCAACGCCACGTCGAGGATCCGCGCACGGGTGTCGCTGCGGGGGCTCTGGGTCGTGCTCATGACTGGCGGCCTGCCTCGTGACGGCGGTGGTGGGCGGCTCGCTCCGGTGTTCGGGCGGCCTCGTGGTGCATTCTCCCTGCCCACGGGGTCCGCGCCGAAACTGGCTTGACGCCCGGCTGGGGAACAACTTACCGTGCGAGCCGACGATTCACTAGCCGGTCGTCAAGTAAGTGAGCCGCGGGAGACGCGGCCCAGCCACGTTTCCGGGAGTCACACCATGTCACAACAGCAGGTCGAGGCCGCGGCGGACCAACCGCCGGCCGCGGGGGCGACCGAGCCCGAGCCGAAGTCGGCACGCGAGATCCGCGTGGTGATGATCGGCCTGGTGATCGCCATGCTGCTGGCGATGCTCGACAACCTGATCATCGGTACGGCGATGCCGACCATCGTCGGCGAGCTCGGCGGCTCGGAGCACCTCGCCTGGGTGGTCACCGCGTACACCCTGGCGACCGCCGTCTCCACCCCGATCTGGGGCAAGCTCGGCGACCTCTACGGCCGCAAGGGCACCTTCCTCACGTCGATCGTGATCTTCCTGGTCGGCTCGGCGCTGTGCGGCGTGTCCGACTCGATGACCCAGCTGATCGCCTTCCGCGCCCTCCAGGGCCTCGGCGCCGGCGGTCTGATGGTCGGCGTGATGTCGATCATGGGTGCGCTGGTCCCGCCGCGTGACCGCGGCAAGTACCAGGGCATGTTCGCCGCCGTCATGGCGCTCGCCACCGTCGGCGGCCCGCTGATCGGCGGATTCCTCACCGACCACCTGAGCTGGCGCTGGACGTTCTACGTCAACCTGCCGCTCGGCGCGGTGGCGCTGGCTTTCATCGTGCTCACCCTGCACCTGCCGAAGATGCGCTCCAAGGCGAAGATCGACTACCTCGGTGCGCTGCTGCTCACCGCGGGCATCACCTCGATGGTCCTGATCACCACCTGGGGCGGCCAGCAGTACGACTGGGGCTCGAAGCAGATCCTGGGCCTCGCCGCGCTCGGCGCCGCCTCGCTGATCGGCTTCTGCTACGTCGAGCAGCGCGCCGAGGAGCCGGTGATCCCGCTCGCCCTGTTCAAGATCCGCAACTTCACGATGGTCTCGATCATCGGCTTCATCGTCGGCTTCGCGATGTTCGGCGCGGTCGCCTACCTGCCGCTGTACCAGCAGATCGTGCAGGGCGCCTCGGCGACCAACTCCGGCCTGCTGCTGATGCCGATGATGTTCGGCATGCTCGCCGTCTCGCTGGTGGTCGGCCAGGCCGTCTCCAAGACCGGCAAGTACCGGATCTACCCGATCATCGGAACGGCCGTGATGGCGGGTGGCTCGCTGCTGCTCTCCACCCTCGGCACCGACACCGGCCGGTTCGCCTCCTCCTGCTACATGGTGGTGCTCGGCGCCGGCATGGGCTTCCTGATGCAGATCACCATGCTGG
The DNA here is from genome assembly GCF_040651175.1 of Kitasatospora sp. NPDC048540. Classification (NCBI taxonomy): domain Bacteria; kingdom Bacillati; phylum Actinomycetota; class Actinomycetes; order Kitasatosporales; family Streptomycetaceae; genus Kitasatospora; species Kitasatospora sp. NPDC048540. Next base: position 11,590 of record NZ_JBEZIR010000044.1, on the reverse strand, counting down.
TCGCCCAGAACAGCGTGGAGCTCAAGGACATGGGCGTCGCGAGCTCCTCCGCGACCCTGTTCCGCACCATCGGCGGCTCCTTCGGTGTGGCCCTGTTCGGCGCCCTGTTCAACAACCGGGTCAAGGACACCCTGACCGAGGCGGCCGCCAAGGCCGCCCAGTCCGGCCAGGGTGGCCAGGGCGCGGGTGGCGGCACTGCCGCCGCGGACAGCGGCCAGCAGGCGCTCGACCCGACCAGCCTGAAGACGGCCACCGCCGCCGTCCAGGACCTGGCGCACCACGCCGTCTCCAACGGCATGCACACCGTGTTCCTTTGGGGCGCCGTGGTCAGCCTGATCGCGGTCGCCGCGGCGATCTTCCTGCGGGAGATCCCGCTGCGCGGCGCCGCGCAGAAGCCCGAGCCGCAGCTCGAGGCAGTCTGACGACTGCTGGCGCCGGTACCCCGCGCACCGTGGCGCGCGGACACCTGAGTACCGCGCCGGGTGCCGCAGTACGACGAAGCGAAGGGCCCGTCCGGATCTCCGGGCGGGCCCTTCGGGCGTTGGGCGGGACGTGCGGGTGATGGGAAGTGACCGGGTGAGCGGGGCCGGGACCGGGGCCGAGGCCGGGGTCGGGCAGGTGGGAGTCGGGCCCGGCCGGAATCGGAAGGGGTCAGACCGGCAGCCGGTAGACGCCGGGGGCCACCGGCTCCACCAGCCCGTCCGCGACCAGCCCGTCCAAGGCCCGGGCCCGCTGCACCGGTTCGGGCCAGACCGCGTCCAGCCGCGCCTGCGGCACCTCGCCGTGCGCCTCGCGGAGCACGGCCAGCAGCTTGCCGCGCACCTGCCGGTCGGTGCCCTCGTAGGTCTGCCCGCGCCGGGCCGGGCCCTCGTACGGCGGGCGGCCGGCCCGCTGCCACGCGCACTGCCTCAGCAACGGGCACTCGGTGCACTCCGGGCTGCGGGCGGTGCAGACCAGCGCGCCGAGTTCCATCACCGCGACGGCCCAGGTGGCGGCGGTCTCGGCGGTGTGCGGCAGCAGTTCGGTGGCGGTCCGGCGTTCGGCCGCCGTGGTCGCCTGCGCCGGGTACTCGACCCCGGTGACCGCACGGGCGAACACCCGGCGGACGTTGGTGTCCAGCACCGCGTGCCGCTGCCGGAAGGCGAAGGAGGCCACCGCGGCAGCCGTGTACTCACCGACGCCGGGCAGGGCCAGCAGCGCGGAGTGGTCCTGCGGCACCCGGCCGCCGTGCTGTTCGGTGATCGCCACCGCGGCGGCGTGCAGGCGCAGCGCCCGGCGCGGGTAGCCGAGGCGCCCCCACATCCGGACGGCCTCGCCGGGTGCGTCCGCGGCCAGGTCGGCAGGGGTGGGCCAGCGTTCCATCCAGGCGGCGTAGGCGGGGAGCACCCGCTTGACCGGAGTCTGCTGGAGCATGAACTCGCTGACCATGACGGCCCACGGTGAGGCGTCCGGGGTCCGCCAGGGCAGGTCGCGGGCGTTGGCCTCGTACCAGTCGATGACGGTGGTGTGGAGCAGCGGGGCCGGGGTGACGGCAGTGATGGCAACCATGGCCCTTCGATCCTCCCACGGCCGGGCGGGGCACCGGACCGGACGGTGCGCGCTCGGGCGCTCGGGCGCTCGGGCGCTCGGGCACTGGGGGCCTGGGGGCCTGGGGGCCTGGGGGCCTGGGGGCCTGGGGCACCGACGCACGAGCGCGTCCGGGGTCAGAGGCCGAGGTCGTCCAGTTCCTTGAGCAGGGCGGCGCGGGGGCTGGGGGCGCCCTGGGCGGGTGCGTCGGCGCGGGTGGCGGGCGTCGTCGTACCGGTGGCGGTGGCCGTGGCCGTGGCCGTGGCCGTCGGGGCTGCCTGTGATGCCGGTGGCGCCGCGGCCGCGCGGCGGCCGCGGTCACGTTCACGGTCGCGGAAGATCCACGCGCCGGCCAACCCGCCGAGCAGGCCGCCGAGATGTCCCAGCCAGCTGACACCGGGGGTGCCGGGCACCGCGTTGAGGAGGAGGTACGCGAAGGAGGCGCCCATCACGAGGCCGATCAGACTGTCGATCAGGTTGCGGTCGAACACCCCGCGCAGCACGACGTATCCGAAGTAGCCGTACACCAGCCCGCTGGCGCCGACGGTGTAGACGTGATCGCGCTCGAAGAACCAGATCATCGCACCGCCGGTCAGCACGATCAGCACGGTCAGGCCGAGGAACTTCTTCACTCCCCGGTACGCGGCGAGGAAGCCGAAGACGAAGAGCGGGCCGGAGTTGGCCTCGATGTGCTGCCAGTTGAGGTGGAGGAACTGCGCAGTGAAGATGTCGGGCAGCCGGTCGGTCTCGCGCGGGACGATCGCGTAGTCGCGTGCGAGCTGGTTGTCGTCGGCCCAGTTGGCCAGCTGGAGCAGCCAGATGAGAGCCAGGAACGCGAACATCACGAAGAACGCCCGGCGCGCTTCGGCGATCATGCGGGCCGGATCGAGTGCGGGGCGTGGGTCCGTGGCCATGAGGCCGACTATAGGACCAGCACCCGGGCGTCGTCCGCCCCCTTTCGGCAGCGGGTTCCGCCCCTTGCGGGCCGCCCCGCCGGTTCCCCTGGACCTTCGCGGCCCGGCCCGCCCGATGCTCGTCCGCGCCGCACACCAGGGCCGTCCCGGGAGTTCGCGCAGGACCTCGTACCGCCCGGGCGCAGCCGGCGTTGCCGCCGGATCCGTTCCCCCGACCGGAGCAAATGGCGGATCATGTGAAGGAAGTGACCCCGGTGCAGTGTTGATGCGTCAACGGGTGCACACAGTCTCGTAGAGTTTGCCCGTGCCCTCTCTGCGTCAACCCGTGGGACCGCTGCCGGCGTCGATCTACTGGCGGCGGCGACTTGTCGTCTTCGCCGCACTGATCGGTGTCCTCGCACTGATCTTCTGGCTGACGTCAGGCTCGGACGGCGGCAAGCAGCCCGCCCACAACGCACACCCGGCGCCCGCCCAGTCGATCACGCCCGGTGCGTCACCGACCGGTTCCGCCAACACCGGCCGCCCCGGCGGCAGCGGCGGTTCGGGGACCGGCGGCGCCGGTGGCACGGGCTCCGGCAGCGTCTCCGGCGGCAGCGGCGGCGACGTGAGCCTGACCGGGGGCACCGGCAGCGGGGACTCCACCGGTACGGGCGGCGCCAGCGGTGCGGGCACCACTGGCACGGGTACGGGAGCCGGTTCGAGCGGCAGCGCAGGTGGCACGGGCGGCACGGGTGCCGGCACCGGCGGCGGTACGGGTAGTGCCGGCGGCACCGGCGGACCGCAGGTGAACACCGCCGAGGTACTCGCCCTGCCGGTCTGCACCGCATCGCAGATCACCCTGGAACTGGCCAGCGCGCAGCCCTCGTACCAGCCGAAGGACAAGCCCCGGGTCACCCTGACCGTCCGCAACACCTCCGGCCCGAACTGCCGTGTCGACCTCGGCCGAGCCGCCTCGACCATCACCGTCACGGCCAGCAGCGGCGAGCGGTTCTGGTCGTCCGGCGACTGCCCGACCGACCGTCAGAGCACCTGGGTGCAGGTGTCCTCGGGCAGCGGCCTGACCGAGACCTTCAGCTGGGACCGCAGCCGCAGCAAGCCGCAGTGCGCCTCCACCGACGGCGGCGCGGCCACCCCGGACACCTACCGGGTCCAGGCCGACCTGACCGGCCCGGCCGGGGGCCCCTTGGTGGCCCGCACCTCGATCCGCCTGGACGCCGCCTGACGGTCGGTTCCGCGCCCGCCCTAGGGGCTTGGGCGGGGCAGGCCGGGGCCGGGCAGGCCGGGGCGGGGCAGGGTGCGGGGTCACTGACAGCCGTCGGCCGCCCGGGGCCCCCGCCGTTCAGATGGTGAGGACGAGCTTGCCGCGGACCCGGCCGCCCGCACTGATCCGGTGCGCGTCGGCCGCCCGGTCGAGCGGCAGCACCTGCTGGACCTCCACCCGGACCACCCCGGCCGTGATCAGCTCGCCGATGCGGGACAGTGCCGCGCCGTCCGGGGACACCACCACCCGGCGGGCGTCGATGCCGGGCCTGCGGTGGGCCTCGTCGAGCGGCTCGGGCAGCGTGATCAGCGTGCCGCCGGCCCGCAACAGCCCCCAGGACTCCCGCTGGACCCGCCCGCCCACGGCGTCGATCACCAGGTCGACCGGGTCGACGGTCGCGAGGTCGCCGCGGGTGTGGTCGATCGCCTCGTCCACGCCCAGATCGCGCAGGAATCCGAGGTTGCGGCCGGAGGCCGTGGCCAACACCCGGGCCCCGCGCGCCTTGGCCAGCTGAACGGCGAAGTGGCCGACCCCGCCGGCACCGCCCTGGACCAGGACCCGCTCACCGCCCTTCACCCCCGCCGCGTCCAGCGCCTGCCAGGCGGTCAGCGCGGCCAGCGGCACGGCCGCCGCCTGCTCAAAGGTCAGCGCCGCGGGCTTCGGGGCGACCGCGGCCGCCGGGACGGTGGTGAACTCCTGGTAGGCCGCGCCGTACGGGAGCGGCAGCATGCCGTACACCTCGTCGCCGACCGCCGGGCCCTCCGGCGCCGCGGAGCCGACCACCACGCCCGCCACGTCCCAGCCGAGGCCCAGCGGGAACGGTCGGCCGGTGCCCACCCAGCCCTCGCGGGCCTTCCAGTCCACCGGGTTGACCCCGGCGGCACGGACCTGCACCAGCACCTCACCCGGCGCCGGACGAGGCACCGGCAACTCGACCGACTCCAACACGCTCTCGTCGCCGAACCGGGAGAACACCACTGCGCGCATCGCCAACACTCCTGAACCTCAAAGCACTTCGAACCCCGCCCCGGCCAGGGGCGGCCGGACGGCGGTGAAGGCCGCCGACCGTCGAACCGCCGGCGAGCCGGGGAGCCGGACCGCCGGACCGCCGACTGCGGCAACGCTCGAACGACGCCGACGGTCCACGCCGGGCCCTGCACCGGGAACCACCCTCGCCCTCCTCCCCACGGCCGGCCATTCCCCTGCCAGTACCACCCACCCGGGGCGCGTGGGTGGTACTGGCAGGGACAGTCCGAGGCCTGCCATCCGAGGCCCGGCCTGCGCATACTTGACCGACATGGAAAGCACCCACGAGCTCGGCCCGTTCCTGCGCTCCCGGCGGGCCCGGCTGACACCGGAGGACGTCGGCCTGCCCGAGTACGGGCCGCGCCGTGTACCGGGGTTGCGCCGGGAAGAGGTGGCCGCCCTCGCCGGGGTCAGCGCCGTCTACTACATGCGCCTGGAACAGGGCCGGGCGGCCAACCCGTCCGAGGCCGTACTGGACGCCCTGGCCCGGGTCCTGCGGCTGGACCGCACCGAGCGGACCCACCTCCACGACCTCGCCCGGCCCCCGGCCCGCCCGGCCGGCCAACCCCGTCCGGGCACCGGGCCGTACGGCGTCGCACCGCGGGTCCGGCCCGGCCTGCTCAGGCTGCTCGACGCGGTGGGGGCCGTCCCGGCGTACGTGATGGGCCCGGACATGGAGGTACTGGCCGCCAACCGGCTCGCCATCGCGATCATCCTGAACGCGGCCGAGCCGGCCGAGCCCGCCGAGCCGGCCGGTCCAACTCGTCCGGCTGCCCTGCCCGGTGGGCGACTCAACCTGGCCCGACACATCCTGCTCGAGCCGGTGGCCCGCGAGCTGTACCCGGAGTGGGAACAGGTGGCCCGGCAGACCGTCGGCTACCTGCGCTTCTCGGCCGGCCGGTTCGGGGACCTCCCGCGCTTCGCCGCCCTGATCGCCGAACTCGAGGCCGAATGCGAGGAGTTCCCCGCACTGTGGGCCGAACGCCAGGTCCGGGACAAGACGTACGGCACCAAGCGCTTCAGGCACCGCCTGGTCGGCGAGTTCGAACTGCACTACGAGACCGTTGCCCTGCCCGGTGACGAGGGCCAGGCCCTGGTCGTCCTCGCCGCCGACGCCGGCACCCCGGACGACACCGCCCTTCGGCTACTGGGCAGTTGGAGCGCAGCCACCCCGACCCGGAGCGCGGATTCCGGCGCCGGTACGGCCTGACAGACATCCGGCCGATCCGGCCGTAGAACCGGTCCGGACGGTGCGTCACGTCATGGAAGAGCAACGGTTTTCTGACGCGGCACCGGCTCAAGGCCTTGGCGCCCCGTTCCCGGGCCGGGCAGCCCGGTTCCCCATCAGGCCGGCCACCGCGCCCCGCGCAGGGCGCGGCTGCAGGTGGGTGCCACCAGCGCCGCGGCCAGCAGAGCGGCGAACAGGCACAGCGTGGTGCCGGGCGCGAGGTGGTCGAGCAGCACACCGGCGCCGAGGGTCCCGGCCGGGATGCCGAGCATGAAGGCGGTCATGGTGGCCGCGATCACCCGGCCGCGCAGTTCGTCGGGGACCTGCTGGAAGATCAACACGTCGACCATCACCCGCAGCGACGGCACCCCGAGCATCATCACGGCGAGTGTCCCGAACACCGCCACCGGCCCGCCCAGCACGGCAGGGACGAGGAACAGCGGCACGGACACCCAGGCAACCGAGAGCAGCAACCGTCCCGGCCCCATCAGCGAGTGCAGCCGCCGCACCAGCAGCGCACCGAGCAGGCCGCCCACCGCCTCACCGGCGATCGCGAACCCGATCCCGCTGCTCGACGTCCCCCCGTCGCGCAGCAGCACCATCACCGGCAGCACCATCGCGGACCCGGCCAGGTTGAGCAGGAACGGCACCAGCAGGGTCATCCGCAGCTGCTGGTCGGCGAGCAGGTGACGCAGGCCGTCCAGTGCCCCACCGGACCAGGCGGTCCCGGCGGCGCCGGGCTTCGGGCGGCTGTCGAAGCGGACGCTCCACGCCGCGGTCAGCGCGAGCAGCGAGGCCACCACGGTCCCGAGGAACGGGACCGACCGGCCGAGTCCGAGCAGGAAGCCGGCCAGCGGCGGCCCGAGCAGGCTCGCCCCACCGACCCTCAACTCGTCCTGTGCGAGCGCCTGCCGCAACTGCTCCGGCGGCACCACCGCCCTGAGCACCAGCATCCGGACCGGGCCGGAGTACGCCATGGTGGCCCCCAGCACCGCACCGACCAGCAGGGTGTGCACCACCGTCAGGTGATGCAGGTGGAGCGCGACCGGGATGCTCAGCGCCGCGAGCAGCCGCGCCGAGTCGGCCACCAGCAGGATCCGGCGGCGGTCGTAGCGGTCGGCGACCGCGCCGCCGTGGATGCCGAGCAACAGCGAGGCGGTGAACTGGACGGCCCCGAAGGCCCCGGCCGTCGACGCGGACCCGGTCATCGCCAGCAGGAGGAGCGGGTACGCGGTGTCCGCGATGCAGGTACCGAGCATCGCGGAGGCCGCACCACCCCAGAGCACCTGGAAGCGCCAGTTGCGGCGCAGCGGTACGAGCGCGCCGGACGTCGGCTCGGGGTTGGGCTCCGACTCCGACTCGGGCTCGGTCTCCGTCCCGGTCGCGGGCGGTGGCGATGTCGACGACGGCGTTGCTGCGGCGGACGTCGTGAGGGTGGACGTCGTGGGGGCGGATGGTTGGTCGGCGGGGGCGTGCGCGGGGTCGGCGGGCGCCCCCGAGCGGCCTGCAGCGGACGCGGATGATGCGGATGCGGGGCGGGAGTGGCCCGGTGGGGACTGTTGCGATCCCTCCGGCCGCTCAACCGGCCGCACCGGAGGAGCGATGTGCGGCCCGCCCGCACCCCTCGGCCCGGTCGGCGTTGCCCCGTGCGCCTGATCCGACTTCATGGCCCCCGCCTTTCACCCAAACGTAGATGCTCACGCAAGCGTGGATGCTCACCAATCTGCAACCATTCACGCTTGCGTGAATGGTTGCAGATGCGAGAATGATTGCGCAAGCGTTGACGTTCTGGGAAGGTGACAACGTGTCTGATCAGGTGAAAGAGCGCGAGGTCAAGGACGTCCAGACCCTGAAGGCTCTGGCGGACCCGGTCCGGTTGGCCATCCTGAACGCCCTCTACAAGCGCGACCCCGGGGCGCTCTCCGTCAAGGAGATCGCCACGGAGCTAGGCGACACCCCGACCAAGCTGTACCGGCACATCAAGCAGCTGGAGCAGGCCGACCTGATCATGGTCGCCGAGACCCGGCTCGTCTCCGGCATCGTCGAGAGCCGGTACCGGACCGCCCAGCGCTCACTCCGCCTGTCACCCGAGGTCTTCGCCTCCGGCAGCTCGGAACGTCCGGAGGCGCTCGCCGCACTCCTCGCCGCGATGGACATGATCCGGTCCGACTTCCAGAACAAGTACCTCAGCCAGGAACTGGAGCCGATCTTCGCCCCGGACGGGACGCCCCGGTACTCGAAGTTCAGCCACTTCGGCATGCGGATCCGCCCCGAGCGGCTGGTCCGACTGCGCAACCAGCTCGGCGGGATCCTGGACGAACTGGCGCAGGAGGGTGACTGCACGGACGAGGACGCCGTCGACGTCACCCTGTTCACCCTGCTCTACGCCGCCCGCCCGCTCGGGAGCAGCACCCCGACCAGCCGGACCACCTGAGCGCCCCCGCGCCCCCACTCACAGCCACCGGCCCACGAACCCACCGGCCGGCTGCCCCGCAGCCCCGGCAGCGCTCCGACCATCCGGCCCGCAGCCCATCCGGCCCGCAGCCCGTCCGGCGCTCCGACCATCCGGCCCGCCGGATCAGACGTAGCGCTCGAGGATGGACGATTCTGCGAGCCGGGACAGCCCCTCGCGTACGGAGCGCGCCCGGGTCTCGCCGACACCCTCCACCGTCTGCAGGTCGTCGATGCTGGCCGCGAGCAGCTTCTGCAGCCCGCCGAAGTGCTCGACCAGCCGCTCGATGACCGTGTTGGGCAGCCGGGGCACCTTGGCCAGCAGGCGGTACCCGCGCGGCGAGACGGCCGAGTCCAGCGACTCCGGCGTGCCGGTGTACCCGAGCGCCTTGGCCACGGTCTGCAGGTCGAGGAGCTCGGCGTGGGTGAGCGCCTCCAGGTCGGCCAGCACCTCGGTGACGGTGCGGCCCTTCTTGGCGGCGCGCTCGGGGAAGTAGTCCCGGGCGACCAGTTCGCGCTCCGGCTCCACGCCCGCGATCAGCTCGTCCAGCTGGAGCGAGAGCAGGCGGCCGTCGGTGCCGAGCTCCAGCACGTAGCCGGCGATCTCGGCCGCGATCAGGCGGACCATCTCCAGTCGCTGGACCACCGCGGAGACGTCCCGCACGGTCACCAGGTCCTCGATCTCCAGCGCGGAGAGCGTGCCGGCCACCTCGTCGAGGCGCAGCTTGTAGCGCTCCAGCGTGGCCAGCGCCTGGTTGGCGCGGGACAGGACGGTGGTGGAGTCCTCCAGCACGCGGCGGCTGCCGTTGACGTACATCGCGATCAGCCGCATCGAGTGCGAGACGGCGACCACCGGGTAGCCGGTCTGGCGGTTGACGCGTTCGGCGGTGCGGTGGCGGGTGCCGGTCTCGTCGGTGGGGATGTTGGCGTCCGGCATCAGGTGGACCCCGGCCCGGACGATCTTGGTGCTGTCCTTGTCGAGGATCACCGCGCCGTCGAGCTTGCACAGCTCGCGCAGGCGGGTGGCGGTGAACTCGACGTCGAGCACGAACCCGCCGGTGCTCAGGGCTTCGACGCTCTTGTCGAAGCCGAGCACCACCAGTCCGCCGGTGTTGGCGCGCAGGACCCGCTCCAGGCCGTCCCGCAGCGCCGTGCCCGGCGCGATCGCGCTGAGGGAGGCCCGCAGCAGGGTCTCCTCGCGGGAGGACTTGTCCGCCCGGTCGCTGCCTGCCACGTGACTCCTCCGGCCGCCCCGGACCGTGTGGCACGGCGCCCGACGGTCTGTCGCTTGGTCTTCGCTCGGTCTTCGCTGGTCTGTCTGCACGGCTCGCCGTACCGCGCGCTCTCGGGCCCGCCGTACCGCTCGTCACCGCTCGTCGATTCCGGAAATAGGCGCAGTACTGCACTTATTGCCAATTAGACAGGGCAAAGTCTAACTGCGTGCGGCATTAACGGGGCATGAGTCAGCGCAGTTCGTCGGAGTCGACCGGCTCCCAGCCCTCCATCAGCTCCTCCGGATAGGCCGGAACGACCGCCGCCACCCCGGCCGCGGCCCCCGCCGGACGGCCCGTCCGGGCGGCCCCGGCAGCCGTGCGGGAGCCTCCGGCGGCGGTCCGCGCGGCCCCGGTGGCCGTCGCGCCGACGGGCGCCTTGGCGTCCTCGGTACGCGGCTTGGCCGGTCCCCGGCGGCGGCCCGGGATGGCACGCAGGGCCTCGCCGATGTCCGCGACCTCGACCACCGTCATCCCCGGCGGCACCTTGCCCGGGTCCGGCGGGACGAGCGCGTGGGTGAAGCCGAGCCGGTGAGCCTCCGCCAGCCGCCGCTGCACCCCGGTGACCCGGCGGACCTCACCGGCCAGGCCGACCTCGCCGATCGCGACCAGGTTGCTCGGCAGCGGGGTGTCGGACGAGGAGCTGGCGACCGCGAGCGCGATGGCCAGGTCGGCGGAGGGCTCGCTGAGCTTCACCCCGCCGACCGTCGCCGTGTAGATGTCCTGCTTGCCGAGCTTGACGCCGCCGTGCCGCTCGACGACGGCGAGGATCATCGCGATCCGGGGCGACTCCAGTCCGGAGGTGGTCCGCCTGGGCGAGGGGATCTGGGAGTCCACCATCAGGGCCTGCACCTCGGCGACCAGCGGGCGCCGGCCCTCCAGGGTGACGGTCAGGCAGGTGCCGGGCACCGGCTTGTCACGCCTGGTCAGGAACAGGCCGGACGGGTCGGCCAGCCCCTCGATCCCCTCGTCGTGCAGCTCGAAGCAGCCGACCTCGTCGGTGGCGCCGTAGCGGTTCTTGACGCCGCGGATGATGCGCAGCCGGGCGTGCCGGTCGCCCTCGAAGCTGAGCACCACGTCGACCAGGTGCTCCAGCAGGCGGGGGCCGGCGATCTGGCCGTCCTTGGTGACGTGGCCGACCAGCAGCGTCGCCATGCCGCGCTCCTTGGACGCCCGGATCAGCGCGCCCGCCACCTCGCGGACCTGGGCCGGGCCGCCGGGGGCACCGTCGAGTTCGGCGGAGGCGATGGTCTGCACCGAGTCGAGGATCAGCAGCCCGGGGTTGACGGCTTCGATGTGCCCGAGCACCGCGCCCAGGTCGGACTCGGCGGCCAGGTAGAGGTGGTCGGAGAGCGCGTTGATCCGGTCGGCCCGGAGCCGGACCTGCCCGGCCGACTCCTCGCCGGTGACGTACAGGGTGCGGTGCCGGTCGCTGGCGGCCTTGGCGGCGACGTCCAGCAGGAGTGTCGACTTGCCGACACCGGGCTCGCCCGCGAGCAGCACCACCGCGCCGGGGACGATGCCGCCGCCGAGCACCCGGTCCAGCTCGGGCACCCCGGTGGTCCTGGCGGTGGCGACCTGGCCGTCGATCTGCCCGATCGGCTTGGCGGGGGAGCTGACCGGTCCGGCGGCGGTGGTCCGGATCGGGACGGCGCCGTACTCCTCGACGGTGCCCCAGGCGTTGCACTCGGGGCACCGGCCGACCCATTTCGGGAGCTGGTTGCCGCACTCGGTGCAGCGGTACGCCGGGCGGGGCTTGGCGGTGGTCTTGGTGCGGGCAGCCATGCGGCCAACCGTAGCGGGTGGGTACGACAGTCCGGCCCGGACCGCGGGCCCGCCCTCCCGCGCCGCCCGCGGCCCCGGCGCCCGGCCC